>JANMDE010000565.1:0-7386 GCA_031376105.1 Variovorax sp.
ATCATGGAGATGAACTGCGTGCGCAAGCATTTGTCGCAAATCAAGGGCGGCTGGTTAGCAGCAGCCTGCGCGCCAGCCAGAGTCGTCACACTCACGATCAGTGATGTGCCTGGCGACGATGTGAGCATCATTGCTAGCGGCCCCACAGTGGCCGATAGCAGCAGTTGTACGGATGCGTTGGCTATTTTGAAGCGCTATGGTATTGCTGTGCCGCCCGCTATCCAAGCGAAGCTAGAGAACGGTGCGTTAGAAACGCCCAAACCCTTTGACAAGCGCTTCGAAGGCCATGAAGTACATCTGATCGCCACGCCCCAGCAGTCTTTGGAGGCCGCCGCTGCTGCTGCCCGCGCTGCGGGCATCGAGGCGTATATTTTGAGCGACGAGATTGAAGGCGAATCTCGCGAAGTGGGCAAGGTGCATGCCGCCTTGGCCAGAGGCGTGGCGCGCGGTGTGGGTGCTTTCAAAAGGCCCTGCGTCATCCTCTCGGGCGGCGAAACCACCGTCACCATCCGCAAACAAGCCGTGGGAACGCCTCGGGGCAGGGGAGGCCGCGCTGGTGAGTTTTGTATGGGTTTGGCGCAAGGCTTGCAAGGCATGGCAGGCATCTATGGCCTAGCCGCTGACACCGATGGCATTGATGGTGTGGAATCCAATGCAGGCGCCTTCGTCGCTCCCGACACCCTGGGGCGCGCCGCCGCGCAGGGTATGAAGCTTGATCAATACCTCGATCGTAACGATGCGGTAGGCTTCTTCGAGCCCTTGTCTGATTTGGTCATCACCGGCCCCACGCATACCAATGTGAACGACTTCCGCGCCTTGCTGATCTTGTAGATATCAGGCTTTTCGAGCAGTTTGTCCTTATAGAATAAGAAAAGTATGCTATCAAAATAGTACTGATTTCTAATCAGCAGGTTCAGTACCCGAAATTCAAAAATGACAAGGCGAGGATGGATTTAACAGCCGTGCGAATCGGTCAAGCAGCTTAAGTAGTCTACGAGTCACTGTTGTTCAAACGGCCTCAAGCTCGCCAAACGGGTTTACACTCGCTTTTGGTTTCTCGTTACAACATTTGAGCCCGCCGAAATGGTGCAGGCTTGAGGAGTAAGAAGTTGGGTAAACGTGTATTTTTAGATTTCGAGCAGCCCATTGCGGAGCTGGAAGGCAAGATTGATGAGCTGCGCTATGTAAGCGGTGAGAGCGCTGTGGATATCAGCGAAGAGATTGATCAGCTTTCTAAGAAGAGCACGCAGCTCACCAAAGATATTTACAGCCAGCTCTCGCCTTGGCAGATCACGAAGATTGCGCGGCATACCGAGCGGCCATACACGATGGATTATGTGAATGAAATCTTCACGGATTTCATTGAAATGCATGGCGATCGGCATTTTGCGGATGACCAATCCATCATGGGCGGGCTGGCGCGCTTCAACGGGCATGCTTGCATGGTACTGGGGCATCAAAAAGGGCGCGATGTAAAAGAGCGCTCGCTGCGTAACTTTGGCATGTGTCGGCCTGAGGGCTATCGCAAGGCGCTGCGCTTGATGAAGACGGCGGAGAAATTCAAGCTGCCGGTGTTTACCTTTGTGGACACGCCCGGCGCGTTTCCGGGCATTGATGCTGAGGAGCGCGGCCAGAGCGAGGCGATTGGGCGCAATATTTTTGAAATGGCGCAGCTAGAAGTGCCGATTATTTCCACCATCATTGGCGAAGGTGGCTCGGGCGGCGCTCTGGCGATTGCGGTGGCCGATCAGGTGTTGATGTTGCAATATTCGGTTTATTCGGTGATCTCGCCGGAAGGCTGCGCAGGTATTTTGTGGAAAACCTCAGATCGTGCGCAAGACGCAGCCGAAGCCATGGGCATCACCGCGCATCGGTTGAAGGCGCTGGGCTTGGTTGACAAAATCGTGAGTGAGCCCGTGGGCGGCGCGCATCGGGATCACAAGCATGCGGCAGCTTTCCTCAAACGCGCTTTGACGGATGCTTACCGCCAAGTGGCGGATTTGAAAGTCAAAGAGCTGCTAGATAAGCGCTACGAGAAGCTGCAAGGCTTTGGGAAGTTTACTGACACCAAGGCGGATTCGAAGGCTTGAGGCCTAAAGGTTGAGCGTGGCTGATCAGCCTGACTCTGTCGAAACTACGCCGCCTGAGTCAACACGCGATGCGGCGTATTGGCAAATCCGCTCGATTGAAGAGCGCTTTGTTGAGCTTGAGAGGTTGCGTGAGGAGGGCATCCGAACACTGCCCCCCGATATGCAAAAATTTTAACGTGTACCCACCTTTATCAATGGTGAGCATGTTGCGTAGCAGGACCAGTTGGTTACTTCAATGATCCAGAGTATCAAGTCGCAGATGGTGGTGGCCTACAGCGGCGGCGCGGATTCAACAGCTTTGCTGTTGATGGCGCTTGAAGCTGCGCCCAGCAAAGTGAGCGCAGTGCATGTGCATCATGGTTTGCAGGCGGCGGCGGATGATTTTGTTTTGCATTGCGAGGCGTTTTGTGAGCAGCGGGGGGTGCCGCTGACAGTTCTCAAAGTCAATGCGCAAGCTGCGCCGGGGCAGAGCCCGGAGGATGCAGCTCGGAAAGCGCGCTATCAAGCTATTTCTGAGCATATTTTAAAGAAGACTGGGCAGATTGCCCCTATAGAATCTACACAGTTTGCTATTGAATTGATAGTAAATCAACCGACTGTTTTGCTCGCGCAGCATGCCGATGATCAGGTGGAAACGCTCCTGCTGGCGCTTTCGCGCGGTGCGGGTGTGGATGGGCTGGCGGGGATGGCGGCTCAGTTTGAGCGATATGGCGTGCAGTGGGCGCGGCCTTTTCTCTCAGAGCCCATGTTTATGGGCTCGCAGCAAATTCGCGCCTGGCTTGCCGAGCGCCGCCTTAAAGCGCGAGAGCCGGGCAGCGCGAATATTGGTCAAGGCTGGGTGGAAGATCCGACGAATCAAAGCCTGAATTTCACGCGAAATCGCATTCGCGCTCAGCTGTTGCCAGTGCTGCGCCAAGTGTTTCCACAGTACCGCGAGACCTTTGCCAGATCTGCACGAAATATGGCGCAAGCCACTGATTTACTTCATCACTCCGCTATGGATTTGGTAGCAACTGTGGGGCTGCCGCCAAACATCAAAGCGCTGCAAGCTTTGCCGCGTGAGGTCCAGATGAATTACTTGCGCCATTGGCTGAAAAAACAGCATCAAAGCATGGGCTCAGAAGCGCAGATGAATGAGTTGCTCTCGCAAATTGCCGCTTGCACCACGCGCGGGCACAGCATTCGCATCAAGCTGGGCAGCGGGTTTGTGTTGCGCGATGGGGAGGTGTTGCGCTTTGAGAGCAGCGCAGCGGCTTGATATCTGCCTGTGAGACAGAAGAAAAGCGCCTAGAGCAACTGTCCGTCGCTCGTGAGCAGGGCGTGATCGAGCTTATTGATCAATGCTGACAAGCTGGCATCCGGGCCATAGTTGCTCGCAGGCGATGCAGGGCGCGGCGCGGGCGCGCTGACAACGGCAGCGGCGCTGGATGGATCGGTTTCAAATGCTAAATTGAGCGCAGCCAACACCGCAATACGGTCTCGCGCTTTGACCTTGCCAGCATCGCGGATGCGGCACATGGCGGTATCGACTTTTTCTACCGCAGTGAGCAAGCGCTGCTCGCCGCCTTCGGGTGCAGCCAATAAGTAATTTTGACCCATGATCTGGACTTCGAGCTGCTTCATGATGCACTCGATTCAGTAGCGGGTTGTGAAATAGACTGCTCTGGCAAGCGCTCAATGAGCGCGTCAATACGCGAGCGGGCAGCGGCCAAGCGAGACTTGAGCGTGTCGCGCTCATGTGTGAGGGCATTGACTTGCTCAACCAGAAGAGCGTTGGTGCGCGAGAGTTCCTCATGGCGGAGCAGCAAGCGCTCGGTGCGCTCGATCACGGCATCAATCTGCGCAATCATGGGGGCATCAGGAGCATCATGCATGGCGGCTGGCTTGTTTTGAAGAATTTGCTGTTAAAAACGGCTGTAAGTCTTTGATTCTAGAATAGCTTTTGTGTTTATCGCAAGACTAATTTACACCGCCACCGTCAACTCAGTGACATTTAGACAACGGTTTAGAATGCAGGTGTTGGTGCTCGCGGTGCAGTTCTGCGCCGCAGTTCAACGGGAAGCGGAAGAGTTCGCCAAGAATTTGAGCCCGCGCTGCCCCCGCAACGGTCGGTGGACGGTTTGATGCAACACATCGAACCCGCTTGCAAGAAAGTAGCCACTGGATGGAAACATCTGGGAAGGCCTTGCAGGTTGAATCCACCAAGCCCGGATACCGGCCAACAAGGCGATGCACTGTTCTGAAAAGGCTTACGCATCACATTCGTCCACGTCAGCGGGGAAGCTGACACCGGACATGCTTTGTTATTTAATTCCTATGAAAAACTCTAAGTTCGCTCGGCGCGGCATCGTCCACGCTTGCGCCGCCGCATGCGCTTCTTTCGCTGCAGCTTCCTATGCTCAAAACGCGCCCCAGGCGCAACTCAAACCGATCATCGTCACGGCCAGCCGTATGGAGCAGGCCTTGCAAACCGCCCCGGTGGGGGCGAGCGTGATTCTTGGCGAAGAGATTCGGTTGTCGGGTGCTCTGGATGCCAATGAAGCAGTGCGCCGCCTGGGTGGCGTGGTCAGCCGTTCGGATTTGCTGGGGGGGCGTGAGGCGGCGCTCGATTTGCGCGGTTTTGGCGATTCTGCGGCCAACAACATGGTGGTAGTGATTGACGGGATTCGTATTTCTGAAAATGAGCTGGCCAGCGCCCGCTTGTCTTCCATCGCAGCAGACCGTATTGAGCGCATTGAGATCGTGCGCGGCGGCGCCTCTGTGGCTTGGGGCGAGGGTGCTTCAGCGGGTGTGATTCATGTCGTCACCAAGGGCTCTGCACCCAAGGGCCTGAGCGGTTCGGCGCAGCTTAGCCTTGAGAGCTTTGGCATGCGCGATGCGAGCGTCAGCCTAGATGTAGGTGCAGAGAATGCGCGCTTCTTTGCGCAAATACGCAATTTGAACGCTCAAGGCTACCGCGACAACAGTGGCCAGCGCAGCGACAGTCTGAATCTTGGCGTGGAGCTGGGCGGCTCGCAGGGCCTGAAGGCGCGCTTAGAGTTTGCGCGTAACAGCGCAGGATCGCGTTTGCCCGGTGCTCTGCCGGTGGCCACTGCGAACATCAACCCAACGCAGACCAACACACCCCTCGACAACGCTTCGCGCCGAGAGGATCGCACCAGCGCGGCTTTGCAATACCGAATCGGCGCTTGGCTTGCGAGCCTCGATTTAGCGCATCGCGACCGCTCCGCCAAGATGTTCAACGACTATGGCTTGGGTGGCACGCAGGAGTCAGCCAGTGCCAGCCAAGGCAACCAGACCTCGCCGCGCTTGCAATACACCGGCGAGCTGGCGGGCGCAGCCGTCTCAGCGCAACTGGGGCTAGATCGCCAGAGCTGGAATTATCAAAATGATGTGGCCTATTCTGGTTTTGCTGCGAATGCCGAAACCGCACGGCAAACCAGCCGCGCCAGCTTCACGCGGCTGGATGTATTGCTGCCCACGCAGACGCGCCTGGTGCTCGGCGCACGCACTGAGCGGATTGAGCAGACGTTTGCAGACAGCTTGGCGGCCACGGCTTACCAGCAGAGCCATCCGTTGAAAGCCTGGGAGCTGGGGCTGAATCAAACTGTGGCGAGTGGCTGGGATGCGTATGGCCGTGCCAGCAAAAGCTACCGCGTGGCGAACGTGGATGAAAACCGATACCTGGCTACGCCTCTGAAACCACAAATCGCCCGCGACACCGAGCTGGGCCTGCGCCACACGCGCCAGCAGACCCGTTTTGGCTTGCGGGCTTTCCGCCAGAGCACCCAAGATGAAATTGCGTATGACAACAACCTGTTTTCAAACGTGAATCTTGATCCGGTGCGCAGAACCGGAATTGAGCTGGAAGGCCAAATACAACTGCATCCCGCATGGCGCTTAAGCGGCAGCGTACAGAAAATCAAAGCACGCTTTTCATCGGGCGTGTATGCCGGCAAGCGACCGCCGCATGTCGCCGAGAGCAATGCGCAGGCACGACTGACTTGGTTGCCAGCGGCGGCGCATCGTGTTGAGTTGGCTTTCAACCACCGGGGCAGTGCGGTCTTGGGCAATGATTGGAACAATGCTTGCACGCTGCGCGCGCCTTCGCGCAATACGCTGGATGTGCAATACGGTTACGCTGTGCAAAGCGCAGGCTGGAGCTTGAGCGCGGGTATCGACAACCTCTCGAACAGAAAAACCTTCGGCTGGGGCTTCACCAACGCCACATGTTCTGCCGTCAATGTGTATCCAGAAGCTGGGCGCAGCATGAAGCTGAAAGCACGCTACAGTTTCTGATCTTTGTTGACACCACACCATGCACGAACTCATTCTCGGTGGGCAGAAAAGCGGCAAAAGCCGGCTGGCTGAAGAGCGGGCGCGTGTGTGGTTGGCTCAATCACAACGGCATCGCGCGGTGTTGATGGCCACGGGGCTGGCGCATGACGAAGAGATGCGCCAGCGGATTGCGCGGCATCAAAAGGATCGGTTGATGCGTTTGCCCGGTTTGCAGTGTGTCGAAGAGCCTGTGGAATTGGGGAAGCGCTTGGTTGAGACCTCTGATGCAAATACGCTTGTGGTGGTTGATTGCTTGACGATGTGGCTCACGAACCTGCTGATGCCTTCTGAAGAAGCATTTTTTAAGAGAAATAGCCCTCTACCCCTTTTAAATATTGAAGAGTATGCTACGGAATTAATAGTGTCTCTGATGCAGGTTTTGCGTGAATCGCAAGGGCCTGTGGTGCTGGTGTCGAACGAAATTGGCCTGGGCGTGATTCCGATGGGGCAACGCGTGCGACTGTTTGTGGATGAGCTGGGTAAGCTCAATCAAGCGGCGGCAGAAAAGTGTGAGCGAGTGACTTTGATGGCAGCGGGTTGTCCGCTGACGTTGAAAGGTAAGCCATGAAACGATTGCAGTTTTTTACTGCGATTTGCTTCATTTGGGCGAGCATGTCGCTGGCGCTGGCTGCGGGCATCTCCGTCAAAGATGATCGCGGCAAAGCGCAGTTCTTTGACAAACCACCACAGCGCATTGTGAGCGTGTTGCCTTCACTGACTGAAAGCGTGTGTGCGCTGGGGGCTTGCGAGCGGTTGGTGGGCGTGGATCGGTATTCCAACTGGCCGGCGAGTGTAAAAAAACTGCCGCAGGTGGGTGGAGGTTTGGATTTAAATATTGAGGCCATCGTGCGCTTAAAGCCCGATGTGGTGTTGGCTGCGACGTCGTCTCGCGCAGGTGAGCGGCTGGAGGCGCTGGGGATCAAGGTGTTGATGTTTGAGCCGAGCTCGCATGAACAGG
>JANMDE010000573.1:0-7695 GCA_031376105.1 Variovorax sp.
CCCTGCGTGCTGCGCCCGCATTCCTCCTTGACCTCGCCGCGTGAGATAACCCAAGCCTAGGCAGGCATCGAAGGCCTTGGGTGGGTGAGGGGAGTTTTCATCCCGGTGCGCTGTTGTCAAGAAAAATAGCTGAGGCCGACATTCCCGAGGCCGACGCTCAGCAAAGACAAATCAAACCTTAGCCACCTTAGGCAACCGCCCCATCAAATAAAACTCAGCATTGGGCATCATCCCGCTGAACGATGCCATGCGGTTAGACAGACCAAAGAAAGCCGTGATCGCCGCTATATCCCATGCGTCTTCGTCATTGAAACCATGAGCATGCAGTGCAGCAAAATCAGCATCTGAAATCTGAGCTGAATGCAAACAAACCTTCATCGCAAAATCTAGCATCGCCTTCTGGCGCGGAGAAATTTCAGCCTTCAAATAATTCACTGCCACTTGATCCGCCACCAGTGGTTTTTTCTCATAAATGCGCAAAATCGCGCCATGCGCCACCACGCAATACAGGCAATTGTTGGCCGCGCTCGTCGTGGTCACGATCATTTCGCGATCGCCTTTGCTCAGCCCGTTCTCACGTCCTGCCGTCTCGGGCATCATCAGTGCATCGTGATATGCAAAAAACGCGCGCCACTCTGCGGGGCGGCGGGCAAAGGCCACGAATACATTCGGGATGAAGCCCGCTTTTTCCTGTGTTTCAAGAATACGGGCCTTGATGTCGTCAGGCAAAGAATTTAATTCGGGGTGTGGGTAGCGAGGTGTCATGGCGGTCTCTCAGATAATGCTGACATGATAGGCATTTTTGAAAGGCACACCATGGCTAAGATTTCCCCAGAACCCAAAGGCGACCCGATTTACGATAAAGGCTTAGCGCGGCGTAAAGCCGTGCTCGGTGAAGAGTATGTGAACGGCGCATTTGCGCGCTCCACCGAATTCACCGCGCCGCTGCAAGAGCTGGTCACGGTGCATGCATGGGGCAACACATGGCAGCGCGATGGCATTTCGCTCAAAACGCGCAGCATTGTTACCGTCTCGATGTTGGTGGCGCTGGGGCGCATGCATGAGCTGAAAATTCATGTGCGCGGCGCACTCAACAATGGCGTGACCAAGGAAGAGCTGCAAGAGATTTTTATGCACGCCAGCGTGTATTGCGGCTTTCCTGCGGCGGTGGATGCGTTTCGCGCGGCCTCAGAGGTGGTTGAAGCCTAATTTATAAAATGAATCGGCCTCTTGCCCTTTTATTATATAAATAGTTTGCTATATAATTAATAGCATTGAGCGGACGTCAATAGAGCGAAGCTTCGCCAGGCGGGCGTGTTTTGAAGCGCTTGTGTACCCAGTAATATTGCTCGGGGGCTTGCAAGATGAGCGCTTCCAACTCGTGGTTCATTCGGGCGGTGTCGAGGCGGGCATCGCGGCTTGGAAAGTCAGTCCAAGGGGAAGAGAAGTTCACTGCGTAGCCGTGTTCGGTCATGCGGTTTGAAAGCGTAATCACGCGGGCTTTGCATAGCCGAGCAAAGCGAGACAGCGAGGTGACCGTGGCCGCTTGCACGCCGAAAAACGGTACAAACTCGGCGCCATGGCTGCCGAAATCCATGTCGGGCAACAAATACAAAGCTTCGCCTGCCTCCAAGCAAGCTGCGATCTCGCGCACGCCTTCCATTCGTGCAAACAAACGCAGTCCGCCAAAACGCTGCCGTCCTTGCAAAATCCATGCATCGACCACTTCATTTTTTTGGCTTGAATAGATGCTGCAAAGCGGGCGTAGCCGCTCTTTCGTGATGGCCACGCCGCCCGCATCCAAGCCCACAAAATGTGGCGAAAAAAGTACCAAACGCGGCTCCTCGCGCAGCGCCTGTAGATCACCCGTGATGCGTAATCGCTGAGCCAATTGCTGGCGCGAGCCATGCCAGAGCCAGCTTCTGTCGAGCCAAGCTTGCGCGAAGCGCACGAATACTTGGCGCTCTAATCGGCGGCGCTCTTGGCCGCTCATGTTTGGAAAACACAACGTGAGATTGATGCGAACAATGTTTCGCCGAGGCCAAATCAACGCATAGAGTAACTGCCCAAGCAGCCAGCCCATGCCGCGCAACAGTGGCAAAGGCATCGGTGCAATCAGGCGCATGAACAGCACGCCGCCACGGCTCGCCCAGCGCGACAGAGCTTCCCTCATGAAGCTGACTCCGACGATGTAGCCAAAACGCCATCTGTTCGGGGCGCTTTGTAGCGGGCATAGCCCCACAGGTATTGCTGCGGGCATTCCCGAACCAAGCTTTCCATGGCGGCATTGATTTGCGCGGCAGCTTGCGCGGGCGCGTCGCTCAAGCTGGCTGCAAAGGGGCGCAAATGCACACAATAGCCCGCGCCATGGGCTAGCCGCTCGCCCCAAGCCAGCAAAATCGTCGCACCGGTTTGCTTGGCTAGCCGGGCGGGCAAGGTCATGCTGTAAGCGCTTTGGCCAAAGAAATCAGCCCACACGCCCAGCCCCAGCGGCGGCACCTGATCGGGCAAGATGCCCAAAGCCTGCCCGCTGCGCAGTGCTTTCACAAGTGTTTTCACACCAGCGAGCGTGGCCGGCGCGGCAGCCAAGCCAGGGCGATTGCGCGACTGGCTCACGAGAGCTTGCAGCCAGGCTTTGCGCGCGGGGCGATACAGCACCGTCATCGCTTTGCCTTGAGCTGCATAGCGCTGTGCATAGGCTTGCGCCGTGACTTCAAAGCAGCCCAAATGCGGCGTAAGGAAGACGATACCTTTCCCAACGGCGTGCGCCTGATCAATCAGCTCCGCGCCATCCCATTGGATGGACACAGGTGCACCCCACCAAAGCCTGGGCAGCTCAGCCACCATGCGCCCCGCATGCGCTACTGCGCCGCGCACCTGCGCTGTAGCGTAGCCCGCCAGACGCGAATTGGCTTTGAAACGGCGGCGGTAAGTCGGCGAAAAAGTATATGCCACGAAGCCCACCGCTGCGCCTACAGCGTGCAGCAGGGGCAGCGGCCATTTTGCGAGAGACTTGGCGAGCAACTTGAACAAAGCTTCCATCAATTTGTTAAAATATGACCTGTCGCTGAGTTAACCCGAGCAACTTGCAGGGCGACGTTAAACAAATCTGCTAAAGCGTTCGCCAAAACACTCAAGATGATTTCAAGAGTTTGCGGCAACGCAGATTCACATCAACGTAGGAGTGTTACACAAATGGCGAACGATTTTCTCTTCACATCCGAATCCGTCTCCGAAGGCCATCCCGATAAAGTGGCTGACCAGATTTCTGACGCTATTCTGGACGCAATCTTCAAGCAAGATCCCTTAAGCCGCGTCGCCGCAGAGACGCTGTGCAATACCGGCCTTGTCGTGCTGGCTGGCGAAATCACAACTAATGCCAATGTCGATTACATCCAAACCGCGCGTGACACCATCAAGCGCATTGGCTACGACAACACCGAATACGGCATTGATTACAAAGGCTGCGCAGTCATGGTGTGCTATGACAAGCAAAGCAATGACATCGCCCAAGGCGTAGACCAAGCCTCGGATGACCATCTCAATACCGGCGCGGGCGACCAAGGCCTGATGTTTGGCTACGCCTGCGACGAAACGCCTGATCTGATGCCCGCGCCGATTTACTATGCGCACCGTTTGGTCGAGCGCCAAGCCCAGTTGCGTAAGAGCGGCAAGCTGCCTTTCCTGCGCCCTGATGCGAAAAGCCAAGTCACGATGCGCTACGTGGACGGCAAGCCGCACAGCATTGACACGGTGGTGCTCTCCACGCAGCACGATCCCGATCAAAGCATCGACATGAAAACCCTCAAGCCCAGCTTCTATGAAGCTGTGATTGAGGAAATTATTAAGCCTGTGTTGCCCAAAGAGTGGTTGATCAACACCAAGTATTTGATCAACCCAACAGGCCGGTTCGTCATTGGCGGCCCACAGGGCGATTGCGGCCTCACCGGTCGCAAAATCATCGTAGACACCTACGGCGGCGCTTGCCCGCACGGCGGTGGTGCATTCTCTGGCAAAGACCCTTCTAAAGTGGATCGCTCTGCCGCGTACGCAGCCCGTTACGTCGCTAAAAACGTCGTGGCCGCCGGCTTGGCCAAGCAGTGCCAGGTGCAAGTGGCGTATGCAATCGGCGTGGCTAAGCCGATGAACATCACCGTCTACACCGAAGGCACCGGCGTGATCTCTGACGAAAAACTCTCCGCCTTGGTGGCCGAGCATTTCGATCTGCGGCCCAAGGGCATTATCCAAATGCTCGATCTGCTGCGCCCAATCTATCAAAAGACCGCAGCCTACGGCCACTTCGGCCGCGATGAGCCTGAGTTCACTTGGGAACGGACGGATAAGGTGGCGGTGCTGCGGGCGGCGGCCGGTTTGTGATTCTCCACTTTGAACAGAAAGCCCGCTTCTAGCGGGCTTTTTTGTCGCGCAGGCGTGTCTCACCAGTTTTGAGGATGCGTTTTTAAGGCATTTTGTTTAGGATGCTCTTTTTTTCGGAGCATATGAATGAAAAAATACACTACCAGTTTGTTGGCGTTGCTGCTAAGCGGCATCGC
The DNA here is from genome assembly GCA_031376105.1 of Variovorax sp. Taxonomy (GTDB): domain Bacteria; phylum Pseudomonadota; class Gammaproteobacteria; order Burkholderiales; family Burkholderiaceae_C; genus JANMDU01. Next base: position 4,554 of record JANMDE010000573.1, read on the forward strand.
CATACATGCATCAGCACAGATCGCAAAGATCAAAGATGGCGACAAACTCAGCTATGCCACGGCAGATTACTCAGCGAAAGGGCGCGACGTGACGCTGGAGGCTGAGCGTGTACTGGCTTCGGCACTGACCGAAAAGGACGGAAACTACACCAACAGAAGTGAGCTGGGTGCTTCTACTTTTGTGCGCAAGAATCATCTACGCATCTCTCGCGAGACACCACAAGGCATCAAAACAGACCTCCCAGCAGATCAGCAATATAACTGGATGCCCCCAAATGGCGATTTCAGCAAGCCGTGGGCTACAGGTGTCGCCATCACTCATCCTCAATGCGGTACTGGCAAAGCCACATACGATGCAACCGCCAAGCCTACGAAATACACTTTGCAAATGGGCGGAAAACCTGTGGAAGTCGCTGCTTTCGAGATCAGTTTCAACGGCAAGTGGGATTTCAACAACCAATGCCGCTCGGGCAAGCTCGTCGAACGTTGGGTGTATTCCCCTGAATTAGACTTTGTTCTGGAAGTAGATGCGCAGAGGTTCAACCCTCAGGGCTTCCTGGATCGAGGCAACAAGCTCATGCTCAAATCCGTGAACTGAGCTTTTCAGCCCTTATGCGCGTTCAAACCCACCCTCTACCCATCCCACCGCGCTCGCCCGATTTAGCTTGAAAGTGGGCTGGACTTTGAGGCGGGCGACTTCATCGCCAAAAGCATCTTGCGCGCTCAACACGGCGGATGGGTTGTCGTCATCGGGTTGTATATCCAAGGTCACTGTGAAACGGGCGCCTTTCGCCGTCACCTCCACACTTTGATGCAAGCTGGCATGTTGCTGCTGTTCTTGCCGACGCACAAATTCATACGCTGTTTTCACCAAAGTGCTGAAGGCAAATTTATCCAGCGGCTTGGGATTTTTCTTGTCACGACCCATCGTCCACGGGCCGATCAGTGCGGGCTCGGCTGCGCCGTCTTTTGTCATGGCCACTGCCCAGCCATCGTCATCGTCGTTTTTGATCACCAAGGCGGTCCAGCCATCGCCTTGCCACAGGCGCGGCTCTTTGCTCAACTCAGGCGTTGCTGCATCGGTATTTAAAGTTTCCATGGCTTTGATTAGAAACCAAAAATCACCAATAGCTGTTTTTGCACCCAGTCTTTTTGAGGCTTTTTATACCCTGTGACTTGAAAACGTCATCAAACGCCCTTATCATTAGCACTCTACGGTTGAGAGTGCTAGCAGTACTTCACTGCTTCGCAACCGCCGCACGAGTTTGCGAGTGCCCACTGATCTGGTGAGCCTCGCCGAATTTCCTCAAACCCTTGCTTCATATCTATTAGGAGATGCAATGAAACTACGTCCTCTGGCCGATCGCGTGATCGTCAAACGCGTTGACAGCGAAACCAAAACTGCCTCTGGCATCGTGATTCCCGATGCAGCCGCAGAAAAGCCTGATCAAGGCGAAGTCTTGGCAGTCGGCCCAGGCCGCACCAATGACAAAGGCGAAATCAAAGCCCTGACCGTCAAAGTTGGCGACAAGGTCTTGTTTGGCAAATACAGCGGCCAAACCGTCAAGGTTGACGGCGATGAGCTGTTGGTCATGAAAGAAGACGATTTGTTTGCAGTGGTTGAGAAGTAATTCTCCGCTCAAAGTTACTATTAATTCAATAGCAACCTACGCACGTTCTAGAACGGCTAGAGGCTATTTTCATCATATTCTCAGTTTTTAGGAGCCTATCATGGCAGCAAAAGACGTAATTTTCGGCGGTGAAGCCCGCGCACGTATGGTTGAAGGCGTGAACATTCTCGCCAATGCAGTGAAAGTCACCCTCGGCCCCAAGGGTCGCAATGTGGTCTTGGAGCGCTCATTCGGCGCGCCAACCGTCACCAAAGACGGTGTTTCCGTCGCTAAAGAAATCGAACTCAAAGACAAGCTCCAGAACATGGGCGCGCAGATGGTCAAGGAAGTTGCTTCCAAGACGTCTGACAACGCTGGCGACGGCACTACCACCGCCACCGTGTTGGCTCAAGCCATCGTGCGCGAAGGCATGAAATACGTGGCCGCCGGCATGAACCCCATGGATCTGAAGCGCGGTATCGACAAAGCTGTGACGGCTTTGGTGGCTGAGCTCAAGAAGGCTTCCAAGCCAACGACGACCAGTAAAGAAATCGCCCAAGTCGGCTCCATTTCTGCTAACTCTGACTCCTCCATTGGCGACATCATTGCCAAGGCGATGGACAAAGTGGGCAAAGAAGGCGTGATCACTGTGGAAGACGGCAAGAGCCTGGACAACGAACTCGACATCGTTGAAGGCATGCAGTTTGACCGCGGCTACCTCAGCCCTTACTTCATCAACAACCCAGAAAAGCAAGCTGCTTTGCTGGACAACCCTTTCGTGCTCTAGTACGACAAGAAAATCAGCAACATCCGTGATCTGCTGCCTACCTTGGAAGCAGTTGCAAAAGCTGGCCGCCCATTGCTGATCGTGGCAGAAGAAGTTGAAGGCGAAGCCTTGGCAACACTCGTGGTCAACACCATTCGCGGCATCCTGAAAGTGGTCGCTGTCAAGGCGCCAGGTTTCGGCGATCGTCGCAAAGCCATGTTGGAAGACATCGCGATTCTCACTGGCGGCAAAGTCGTTGCAGAAGAAATCGGCATGACGCTTGAGAAAGTCACCTTGGCTGATCTTGGCTCTGCCAAGCGCATCGAAGTGGGCAAAGAAAACACCATCATCATCGACGGTGCAGGCGCTGCTGCTGACATCGAAGCCCGCGTCAAGCAAGTGCGCGTGCAAATCGAAGAAGCCACCTCTGACTACGACCGCGAAAAACTGCAAGAGCGCGTTGCCAAACTCGCTGGCGGCGTGGCCGTGATCAAGGTTGGCGCTGCCACCGAAGTCGAAATGAAAGAGAAGAAAGCCCGCGTAGAAGACGCACTGCACGCAACCCGTGCAGCTGTGGAAGAAGGCATCGTGGCTGGCGGCGGCGTGGCATTCTTGCGCGCCAAGCAGGCTGTGGGCGGCTTGAAGGGTGACAACCCAGACCAAGACGCAGGCATCGCCCTCGTCATGCGCGCCATTGAGAGCCCACTGCGCGAAATCGTGTTCAACGCTGGCGGCGAGGCCTCTGTGGTCGTCAACGCAGTGTTGG
>JANMDE010000018.1:0-3537 GCA_031376105.1 Variovorax sp.
CCATGGCCACCAGATCGTCGCGCATCTGTGCCCCACGATGAACACGGACACTGCGAAAAGCGAAGTCGACGGTCATGGTGTGCCGGTGCGGCATTTTGGCTTGGTGATGAACTTGCCAGAGTGGGAAGTGTTGGCTGAAAAGCTGAAGAGCATGGGCACGAAATTCATCATTGCCCCTTACATCCGCTTCAAAGGCGAGCCAGGCGAGCAGGCCACGATGTTTTTTCTTGACCCGTTTGGCAATGCGATTGAGTTCAAAGCGTTTAAGAGCATGGATTCGCTGTTTGCAACGTGATTTTTAAGCCTGCTTGCGTGATTGGCCATATGCCACGCATGCAGAGCGTCTGCCGTTCGGGCTGATCTTGACGAAGCTTCAGCACGCCCGTCGGTAGGCTCAGGGCGAAATAAAAAGGCATCTGAAGCGATGAAAAATCAGATGTTTCTAGCATTCCGCCCTTATAAAAACTGTATAGTTTGCTATTAAATATATAGCGTTCTTGCGCTAGCGTTGGATGTACGAATGCCGCACTTTTGAGACTTTGGTCTCACTGATTGATCATTTTTTACTCGCCGTGAGTAAACTAATCAATAGAAATTCCTCTGATGTACACCTCACAAAGTGGGGCGCAATCATGTCAACTCCCAATTTCCAAGTTGGGAGCATGGCCTCTGGTTCAAGTATCCCAAAGTCAGCATCTAAAACCCAAGGATTTAGACAATGAAACATCTTCAAAAACTCGGTTTAATGTTCAGCACTTGCATGATCGCTTTGACGCTGTCAGGCTGTGGAGGCGGTGGAGGCGGAACCAGCGCGGGAGTTACACCCGCTCCCACCACAACCAAAGCCCGCTTGTTTACGTCCAGTTGGGGTGACAACACAGTGCGCATCACCAATGATGTGCTCACGAGCGCCAGCCCGGCCAGCCCGGCACTGCTAGCAGGAGGCGCAACTGGCTTAGATATCAGCGGAAATGCCCGTGACGATTTGGCCGTCGATGCAACGCGCAATCTGCTGTATGTTGGTGGAAACAACAGTCCCACAATCCGGGTTTGGGAAAGCGCTTCAACGCTGTCCGGCAACGTGACACCAACTCGCCAAATCACGATCAGCGGCGCAACTGAATTCAGTTATGCGAGGTCTCCCAGCTTAGACAGCGGGCGCAATCGCCTTTATGTGACGATTTCTACAGCGGCCGGTGAGCGCCTTGCCATCTTTAACAATGCCAACACTCGCACTGGCGTCGTAACGCCAGATGCATTGGTAAATTTGGGTGTCGGAGTCGAGTTACAGTGGATGCATATTGATGCCGCCAATGACCGGTTGTACGCGGTTGAGGGTAGCTCGCCTCGCTTGTACGTTTTTAACAACGTGAGCAGCCTCGTGACAGGCAGCGTCACACCCTCTCGCACCATCACCTTTACGGGCCTCGACTTACGCGACCTAGCTGTGGATTCTGCGAGAAATCGCCTTTATCTTTCTGACCGTAGCGGCAAAGTTTGGGCATTCGCCAATGCGTCTGGCCTGACCGGGACGATCGCCGATCCAGCAGCCTCTGCTGCCGCTTCTTGGGCTGAAGGCAGCGCGATGGGTGTCATCATTGACGACATGGACAGAATATGGTGGTGGAGCGATTCTGCAAAGAGCATTTCGATGTATACCAATGCGAGCACGCTATCGGGTAGTGTCACGAAAGCGCCTGACAAAGTGGTGAGTGGCGTTGTCAACAATGGATACGGATTTGGTATCTGGTTGTATTGAGCCAAGAGACCGGGTTCTAACCTGTGCATAAAAATGGCCATGGCTTGATCTCGCTCTGAATGTCGAATACTTACGGCTGCGGCCAAACATAGTGTTCATTGAGCATAAGTGACTTGTGGAATTAAGATAGATGTAGTTCAATCCTGATGCTGGATCGCCGACATGCTATTTCCAGACTAGGAGATTTTGTCTATGCCCTTGTCCATATTGATCGTTGACGATCATCCGCTCATGTCGGCAGCGTTGTTGGGCGTGCTGCAAGGTGCTCATCTGTGGGCGACGTGCAGCGTAGCGCACAACGGGGCGAGTGCCAAGCATCTGCTGGCGCAGCAAAACAACTTCAACTTGATCGTGCTGGATTTGGCCTTGCCGGACATGGATGGCTTTGATTTGCTGTCTAGCATTCGGCATTCTTTCCCAGATATACCTTTGATGGTGGTGTCTGCCAGCGAGAGTGTTCAGGATATGCGGCGTGTCATTGCCGCAGGCGCGATGGGTTATGTGACCAAGTCTGCTTCACCAGCGACGATGCTTCTGGCAGCGACCCTGGCGCTTCGAGGTGAGGTGTATTTACCGCCGGTGATGGCAAACGCCTCGTGGCCAGAAATTGCCCAGGGCGGGTCGGCGAATGGATTGCTCAGCGAGCGTCAGTTGGATGTGCTGCGTTTGATGTGCGCGGGTAAGAGCAATAAGTTCATTGCATTTGAATTAGGCGTGGCAGAAAAAACCGTGAAGGGGCGCGTCACGGCCATCTTTGATCGGCTCGCGGTTGCCAATCGCACGCAAGCTGTCGTCAAGGCCTCCAAGCTGGGGCTTTTCCCGCTCACGCAGATGGCGCTTGATGAGGTGCAAAACCTCCAGGAGGGGCAGGCATAGACGCTTGCGGAACTTGAAGCCTGCTGAGCAACTGACGCAGCGCGTCAGGGCGCAAGGGTTTGTGAAGAACTTCCAGACCGCTGTCGCGCACCTGCTGTAGACGAGCGGGTATCGTGTCGCCGGTAATGATGACGCTGGGGATGTCATGACCGAATCGCGTGCGCAGTGTTTTGATTTCAGTGATTCCCGTGGCATCCCCGCGCAGCCTGAGATCAGCAATGATCAGATCCGGAATTCGCGTATCGCCCGGCGCTTGGGCTTTCAGCTCCTCGGCTGAGCCCGCAGCCAGCACACTACAACCCCAACTTCTGAGTAACTGGCTGGTTGCGCCGCGCACGGTTTGCTCATCGTCAATCACGATGACAAACAAGGCATAGTGCTCAGCAAGATCTGCTTGGGCGCTGGGATGATCTTGCGAGATTTCCTTAACGTGCATCTGCTGCCCCAAGGGCACCAGTAAACGAAACATCGAACCAACTCCCGGCCTTGAGCGAACCTGCAAACTCAAACCCATCAGCCGCACCAGCCGATCAACAATCGCCAGGCCCAGACCCAGACCCTTTTCGCGTTCACGCTCTGGATTGCCCACTTGGTAGAACTCGAGGAAGATTGCTGCGCGGTCAGCTTCGCTGATGCCAATGCCGGTGTCCCACACCTCAATGGCCAACCGACCTTGGTGCGGACGCAGCGCCAGCAGTATGCCTTCGCGTGCGCCATACCTTATGGCGTTAGACAACAAATTGGTGATGATACGGTTGAGCAGCACCGGGTCAGCGGCAACAACGCAGTTGCAGTTTCTCAGCCTCAATTGAAGCCCTTGAGCCTGCGCCATTGGGGCGAATTCCCGGTACAGCCGGGTACCGAATTGTCCGATGTCAAAGTGCTCAGGCTTGGGTTCCACG
>JANMDE010000084.1:0-4348 GCA_031376105.1 Variovorax sp.
GATTACAAAGCCCGAATGAAGGAAGGCCAAGACGCGATTTACTACATCACGGCCGATACGCTGGCCGCTGCGAAGAACAGTCCGCAGCTTGAAGTCTTCAAGAAAAAAGGCATCGAAGTGCTGCTTATGACTGATCGCGTGGACGAATGGGCGCTCTCGCATTTGAATGAATTTGATGGCGTAGCCATGCAATCCGTGGCCAAAGGCGCGGTAGATTTAGGCAAACTTCAAGACGAAGAAGAAAAAAAGAAAGCTGAAGAAGCGGCTGAGTCTTCCAAGGAGCTGATTGCCAAACTCAAAGAAGCGCTCAAAGATAAAGTTGAAGATGTGCGCGTGACCAGCCGCTTGGTAGATTCGCCAGCTTGCCTAGTCGTCAAAGACGATGGCGGCATGAGCTTGCAGCTAGCCCGCATGCTCAAAGCCGCCGGCCAAGCCGCGCCAGAGACCAAGCCCGTACTTGAGATCAATACGGAGCATGCGCTCGTCAAACGCCTCAATACAGACGGCGTGCACTTCAATGACCTTGCCCACATCGTCTTTGATCAAGCCCTGCTGGCCGAAGGCGGCATGCCCGATGATCCAGCGGCGTATGTGAAGCGTGTGAATGCGTTGCTCGTGTGATGCTATTGAATCAATAGCACTCTACGTAGTATTGATATCGGCTAGAGGCTGATTTTCATCAGAAAAGCCGATATCAAGGCCGTTTCAAAGCTTTGCGCGCCAGTTCCACCTGTGCGCGATGCTTGCAGCCTTCGAGGTGATCGTTGACCACGCCCATGGATTGCATCAGCGCATACATGGTGGTGGGGCCGACGAAGTTAAAACCCATTTTGCGCAACGTCTTGCTCAGGGCTTGCGATTGCTCTGTTTGCGTCAAAGTCTTCGCCGCTTCTGGTGTGATTTTGGCGGGGCGTTGTTTGGCGCTGGGTTCGTGTGACCAGATGAGCTTGGCCAATGCGCCTTTGCCTTGCGTGTCGATCAAATCGCAGACTTTTTGTGCGTTGTTGATGGCAGATTCAATCTTGCCGCGATGGCGGATGATGCCGGGGTCTTGCACTAATCGATCAACATCTTTCTCCGTGAAACGCGCGACTTTCTCAAAATCAAATTGCTTGAATACTTCGCGGAAGTGATCGCGTTTGCGCAAAACAGTGATCCAGCTCAAACCTGCTTGAAAACCTTCGAGCGTGATTTTCTCAAACAAGCGCCGGTCATCCGTCACGGGCATGCCCCATTCGTGGTCGTGATAATGAATGTAATCTGCGAAGGCATCGCCCTGGCCGCACCAGGAGCAGCGATGGTGTCCGTCTGGATGTTTGATTAGTGAAAGTGCCATGACTTAGTTTACGCAGTTTGCAAAAGCTCTCGGTGGGCAGCTTCGATCACAGCTTGCGTCAGCCGTGCGGCTTGGGCAGATTCTTGCTGCCATCGATGCCAATAAAGCGGTATGTCCACATGCTGTCCCGGAAACAGGTCCACCAGCCGACCCGCTTCGATCTCGCCGCGCCATTGAAGGCGCATTTGCACATCGGCTTGCAAACCCCAGCCCAAACCTTGCACCATGGCCAAATGGTAAGCATCGCCAGCTGGAAAATAGTGACGCGGGTAGGCCGCATCTTGCAATTGAAAAGCTTGCTCTAAAAAGCGATCTTGCAAATGATCTTTAGGATTGAAACAAAGCGCAGGAATTTGAAGCAGAGCCGGGGTATTGGACTTGCGCTGGAAGCTGCGTAACTGGCGTGCAATCTCTGGGCTGCCCAAACAGTGATATCGCATTGTGCCCAGCGCCTCCGCCACGCAGCCGCGCACAGGCTTGGACAGTTGCGTCACGCAGCCAAGCACGTCACCATTTTGCAACCATTGAAAGGTGTGTTCTTGATCATCCACCACGCTGTGCAGCAGCAGGCGATGCGATTGCAACGTGGCTTGCACGCCGGGGAGAAACCACGAAGCTAGCGAATCGGCATTCACCGCGACCCGCAGCGGCTGCCATTGTGCTTGATCTCCGGGAGACGACAGGCGCTCGGCCAAATCGGCTTCAAGCAGACGTGTACGACCGATGTGAGCAAGCAGCACCTGGCCTGCGCGTGTGGCCTGGGCCGTTTTACTGCGAATGAGTAGGCGCTGGCCAAGTTGCGTTTCCAGCGCTTTGATGCGAATGCTCACAGCAGCCAGCGTGATGCGCAACTGTTTGGCGGCCGCGGCCAAACTGCCGGTTTGTACGGTGGCTGCGAAAGCATCAAGTTGTTTGGGATCGAGAGACATATATAAATCAAATATTTTTTAATTATATTGATAAATAGTTAATTAAATTTAATAATTGATTTAGCACGACACAATCCACCCCATGAATACTTTTCTTTCTGGCATGTTGCTCAGCCTCTCTCTCATCGTGGCGATTGGCCCGCAAAACGCGCATGTGCTGCGTATGGGGCTGCTGCGTTCGCATGTCGGCATCACGGTTGCTGCTTGCGCCATTACCGATGCCTTGCTGATTGCAATTGGCGTGATGGGGCTCGCGCAATTGGGCAACTTGTCCACCAAAATCAGTGCGGCCTTGATCGGGGCTTCTGTCTTGTTTTTATTGAATTACGGCTGGCAGGCGGCGCAGCGTGCTTTGAAGCCTGCGGCCCAGGGTTTGCAGGCTGTCCAGCAAAGCTTGCCAGCCACGCCGGGGCGCGCTCTCTCAAGTGCGCTGGCCTTTTCTTGGCTCAATCCACATGCGTGGATTGACACGGCGGTGATCATTGGCACCGCCTCGTTGGCGTATCAGCAGCCTGTGAACTATGTGTTTGGCTTGGGCGCGGCGCTCGGCTCGGCGCTTTGGTTTGTTATGCTGGGCTTGGGTGCAGCGGCACTGGCCCGCTATCTTGCCCATCCCGCCGTCTGGCGCGCGATTGACGTTTTGGTGGCGATCACCATGTGGGGCACGGCGGCTTGGCTGGCTTGGGGTTTGCTGGCAGCGGTTTGATGGGTTGTGCTGAATGCTATATATTTAGTAGCGAACAGTGTATATTGTATAAGGGCAGATAGCTTATTTTTCATAAAAAAAGCCGCTGACCCGAAGGTGGAGCGGCTTGATTCCGAGGGAAACGGCGGTTTATTGCAAAGGATAAGTCTGCGTCACACCACCCACGGTAAATTTAGCCACATCGTTTGTATAGTCAATTTCTAGGGTGTAGGCCGCAGAGGTGAGTTTGTACACACCGCTGTCGGTGGTGTCGGTGAATCTGAGCGTGGTGGGTGTGCTCACTTCGAACTCAATGTTGATCGTTGGCGGCACACCGGGGGTGGCAGGCACGCCGAAATCAGCAAGGTTCAGATCAAAACTATATTTGCCGCTCAAATTGAGACTGGTTTCTTTGCTCGTGGTGTTGTAGCTGAAGTCAATCAGAAAATTGGTGAACTTGATCGTGCTGCTGCCGTTGTCAATAGCGATGTCTACATTCATTCTGACTTTGGCGGCGGTGGCCTCGGCTGTTGCACTGCTGCCGCTCCAAGTGACATTGCTGATCACTTGGTTACCTGAATAGTTGAACCTCACAGTTTTGTCGTCAACGCCTTTGGCGCTGATGCTGAAGCCTGCGAAAGTGCTCGTCCAAATGCCGTTAGCTGCGTACGTGGTGGGGCCTGCGGTGGTGATCGTGCCATTCAGTGTGGAGCCATTGATCACGCAATTGGTGTAGCGCAAGTTGGTGACATCTGTGCCCGCATTGGCCGTGGTGACGGTGCCTGAGCTACAGGCGGGCGCAGGATGTGTGTTCACAGCGGCGGGTGATTCAAATTGACTTGCTCCCGTCAACCCAGAGCCTTTGGGTAAGCCATAAAAACCTGCATCTAAGCCATCGAGTACGAAGGATGCCGCAGTTTCCACCTGCGCGGAGGCGCTAGTGATGCCAGCATTGCTGCTGGTCGCGAGAGGAGCGGAGCTTGCAGCGCTGCTGCCACCGCCGCCGCAACCTGTCAGGAGACCTGTGGCTAGGGCTAGGCTGGCTCCGACAGAGAAAAGAATTTTGCGCATGATGTGTCCTTTAAAGAGGGTGTTTAGAAGTATTGAGTGTGAAACAGTCACCCTTGTTCGTGCAATCCCGCGTTTACGGGGTTCATTTCAAGGGATGGAGCGATGGTGCATGTGGCAATTCGGCTTGTCATCATGCAAATGGATGAAGTCGGTTGTACAAATGCAAAAAAATCTCGTATCCTTTGCACATGAATGCTGACCCGATGAAACTCGACCTTGTTGATCGTATTTACGAATGCTCTTTTGTGCCCGAGCTTTGGCCGGAAGTTTTGGATGAGTTGGCCGAGCTGGTGGATGCGAGAGGCGGGCAATTATTCGCCGTTCGTG
>JANMDE010000478.1:0-3770 GCA_031376105.1 Variovorax sp.
CAAAAAGCAAGCCGCCAAGGCAGCGCCGCGATCAAGCCCAGTGATACTTGGAAAGAAATTGCAGATCAGCCTCGCGCTGGCGAAGCTGCCAACAGCTCCGCGCTCTCCACGCTCAAAAGCTTCATCGTGCTCGGCATCGAACATATCGGCTCGGGCGCAGACCACATTGCTTTCATCATCTGCCTCGTACTCGGCTTGGCTTTGATTCATCTGCGCGAATGGAAAGCGCTACTCATCACCGTCACAGCCTTCACGCTCGGCCATTCCATCACGCTCATTTCAGCCACGCTCGGCTGGGTGGGCTCGCCCAGCTGGGTGGAGCCGGTGATTGCGCTGTCGATCGCAGTGGCCGCCGCCTTCAATCTCATCAAAACGCGGTATGCGTGGCTGCAAAATCCTTGGTTCAGCGCGGCTTTGGCAGCGAGCTTCGGCTTGGTGCATGGCTTGGGCTTCTCAGGCGCGATGACCGAAGCGCAAGTGCCCGCAGGCTCGCTGCTCTGGGCGTTGGGCGGCTTTAATATCGGCGTCGAGCTGGGGCAATTGCTCATCATAGGCGTTTGGTCATTCGTCTATGGGGCGCTACATCGCTGGGCGGGCTATGGCCGCTGGGTGGTGCAAGGCGGATCAGTCGTGTTGATCATCGTTGCCCTGTTTTGGGTGGGCCAGCGCTTGGGTTGGATTACGTGAATCAACTCACGTAATCGCTTTGCCCTGAGCGCTCCAGCTTGCGCAGCATCGCCGGCCACACAAAAGCCGCGCCGATGCCATCAGTCTGAACCTTCATCGCCTGCGCTGTGCCTGCCAAGATGCGCGGATCCACATGCGTAAGCTCACCGCCTGCCTGTGCAGAAAGCTGAATCTGGCAGGTGCTCTCAAAAACATACATCGACAGAAATGCCTCAGCAATGCTCTTGCCTACCGTGAGCAGGCCATGATTTCGCAGCATCAGGAAATTGCTCGTGCCTAAATCAGCCTGTAAGCGCGGCTTTTCATCGGGGCGGAAGGCCACGCCTTCGTAGGTGTGATAGGCCAGCGAGGCGAGCACAACAGTCGCTTGCTGAGAAATCGGCAGGACCCCAGCCGCCTGCGCACTCACCGCCACACCCGCTCGCGTGTGCGTGTGCAGCACGCATTGCGCGTCCTCGCGCGCCTCATGCACCGAGCTGTGAATCACAAAACCCGCCGGGTTCACCGGAAACGGCGAATCCATCAGCTTGTTGCACTGCATATCCACCTTCACAAGGGAGGATGCGGTGATTTCATCAAACATCAGGCCATAGGGATTGATCAAGAAATGATGCTCAGGCCCAGCCAGCTTCGCACTTATATGCGTAAACACCAAATCGCTCCAGCCATACAGCGCCACCAGCCGATAGCAAGCCGCTAAATCGCAGCGCAAGGCCCATTCTTCGGGGCTGACTCGGGATTGGATAGAGGGAATGATCAGTGCGGGCATGAGAGTCTCCTGAAAATGGCATGGCTAGTAGACTTTAGGCGCAATTGCGAGCGCGGTGTGATGGGGTTGTCACGCAGGTAACTGCGGCATTTCTCTAGACGTATGTCTTTGAGAGCACCTGCCAGATCCAGCTTTCTGCGCGGGCGGGCGGTGAGCTCACGCAGGTGGACTCGCGCATCTTGGCGGGCACAGCGCAGGCGATGAAGCTCAATTTCTAGGCGCCTTCGGTCCACGCCATCGCCCTGCTCCGACACTGTGGGTTGCACCTTCATGGTCAAAGTCGTACCCACCCCCTTTGCACAGATTCACCAGTTGAGCGGACCACGCGCTTGCGCAGAAAACTGAATCTGGCACGCACCATCAAAAAATAGTCATTAAATGCAACTCGTTATCTGCAGGCTGCCAGGTAACACCCCAGCTACCACTTTCAGCACTGAGAAACGATCTGATGACAGCCACCTGAAGTGCAGGCATCTATGTCTCTCAACAGTGAGACCCGCCACCTATAAATTGCTTGAACAAGTACGAGCTTCGTCTGTAATCCGACTAAAAATCACCATGCCGCTTGGATTACCAAAAACCCATGCAGCGCCAGCATGCCACTGATCACGGTGATCAAAATATTGCCTTTGTAGCGTAGCGCAAATGCCAAAGCCACTAACGAGGCTGCATAGCGCGGCCAGAGCGCCCAGCCGCCGAATTGGCCTGCACTGATTGCGACTCCGCTGGCTACAATCGCCGCAAAAATGGCGGGGACAATGAGTTTGAGGCCATGCGAGAGCCAAGGCGGCATGTCGCGATTTGCAAACAACCCAATGAAGGAATAGCGAATCAAAAATGTGCCTGCCCCCAAGGCAAGCACCACGGCCCAGCTTTCCCAAACGCTCAAGCCGCTCATGTGCTCGCCTTCGCGCCCAAGGCTTGAGAAGGCATCAGACGCTCTGCTATCAAGCCCGCCAACAGGCCGAGCAGACAAGCAGCAATCAAGCCTAATTTCAACGGCAACGCAAACAACACCACGCTAGCCACACCACCAGCCACTGCCGCAGCCAGCAAGGGCATGCTGCGCACGGTGGTGGCCAGCGTCGCAATAAAAGCCAGCGGAATCGCGAAGTCTAACTGCCAGTTTGCGGGAATCACGCTTCCTGCCAAAGAGCCCAATATGCAAAAGGCAATCCAAGCCGGCCAGAGTACACATGTGAGGCCCGCGTAGTAAGCCAGCAGATGATCATTGCTCTCGTCAGGCCTGTCTTGCCGCCTCTGCTGCATAAAAGCAAAAGCGTTGTCTACCAAGAAGGCCGCTGCGAGCATGCGGCGCGGTGTGCTGAGGTGGCGCACGCGCGGTGCCATCGCAGCGCTGTAAACGGCCATGCGCAGATTCACTACCAAGCCCGAAAGCACCGCCACCCAAAGCGAGGACGCACTTTGCAAAAACTGCGTAAGCACAGCCTGCGAGCTGCCGCCATACACCAACCCCGGCAACACCAAAGCCGCAGGCAAGGAAAGCCCTGCGTTCACAGCCGCCACGCCGCACACCAAGGCAAACGGCAAATACGAGGGTGCCATGATCAAGGTTTCGCGCACGCCATCCAAAAACGCTGCACGTGAATCGGGTGCAAGGAACCTCATTGACGCGCCAACCAGTCTTGCAAGCGCTGTACGCCCAGCGATAAGCGAGACACATCTTTAGAGGCAAAACACCAACGCAGCCAACCTTGCGCTTCTGGAGAAAAGGCATTGCCCGGAGCCAGGCCAATGCCTGCTTCGTTAACCAAGCGTTTGGCGGTGTGCAAAGAATCTTCAAACCCATCCACTTTAAAAAACGCATACATGCCGCCCTTACTCGGTGCAACCCGCACTTGAGGCAGTGTTTGCAACAGCGGCACGAGCGTGCTTTGGCACGCCTGCAGATGGCGCACCACACGCGGCGTGACATTTGCTGTGTGTTGCAACGCTGTAGCGGCGGCCTGCTGAATGAAAACGGGGCTACACGACGTGTTGAATTCCAAGAGCTTGCCCACTTGCTCGCTCACGCCTTGCGGCAACACCATCCAACCCACTCGCCAACCCGTCATGAGAAAGCTCTTGCTCATGGAGCCAACAGCGATCACGCGATCTTGCGGCGTGATGATGTCTAAAAAGCTGGGAGCGCAGCCGTTCGCTGTATCGCCAGCGTAGTACAAGCGCTCATACACCTCATCGGCCAAGATCCAGGTGCCAGTTTTTCAGCAATGCGCGAGGATGGTTTCTTGCTCGCTTCTGGTGAGCGTCCAGCCGGTGGGATTGTTGGGTGCGTTAAGCACCAGCATTTTGG
>JANMDE010000221.1:0-2019 GCA_031376105.1 Variovorax sp.
CACCGCAATTGCACTCGTGTTTGCAATCTTCATGCTCAACCCTGCACCTTTCTGTTTGCTTGACGAGGTGGACGCGCCGCTGGATGATGCCAACACCGAACGCTATTCAAAATTGGTGAGCGCCATGAGTAAAAAAGGTACGCAGTTTCTCTTCATCAGCCACAACAAGATCGCCATGGAAATGGCTGAGCAGCTGATTGGCGTGACGATGCAAGAGCAGGGCGTCTCCCGCATCGTGGCAGTCGACATG
This sequence comes from Variovorax sp., assembly GCA_031376105.1. Taxonomy (GTDB): domain Bacteria; phylum Pseudomonadota; class Gammaproteobacteria; order Burkholderiales; family Burkholderiaceae_C; genus JANMDU01. The sequence goes on from JANMDE010000221.1 coordinate 251, forward strand.
GAATTGGCCACCAAAATGGTGGAGATGGTTTGAACAATCTCACGCTCGGATTGGCCGTCTTGGGTGGCCTCGTGCTCGCTGGTGTGGTGGCACACAGCGCGTGGCAGCAAAGGCGCAACGCGCCTCGTGTGGCGCAGCCCGAGCCGGGGCTTAAGGCATCTGACACCGCATCTCGCTCCGAGCCTGGTTTTGACGGAGATGCCTTGCAGCGGCAGCTAGATGCCAAGCTCTCCGGTGATTTAGATGCCACGGTGTTGCCCTTCGGTAGCCAGTGGTTGCTCGATAAAAAACCTGCCCTAGACGCCCTGATTGATGCGATGGCCAAGATCAGCTTAGATGAGCCCGTGTCTGGCGAAGCGGCTTTGGTGGTGTTGCCCACCACGCGGCGCGTGGGCAGCAAAGCTTTTGCGATTGAAGGCTTGAATCTGCAAACCGAATGGGAAAACCCCCGCGCTGGCGAGCATTACAGCACTTTCCAAGCAGGCGTGCAGTTGGCCAGCCGCACCGGCGCTTTGAATGAGATTGAGTTTTCTGAGTTTGTGCAAAAGGTGCAAACCTTTGCTGATGCTGTGGGCGGTATGGCGGAATTTCCTGAAATGCACGATGAGGTGCTGCGCGGGCGCGAGCTGGATCAGTTTGCCAGCACGCATGATGCGCAGCTGGGCTTTACGCTGCGCGCCAAAAATGTGGCTTGGAGCACAGGCTATGTGCAGCAGCATGCGGCGCGCCAAGGCTTTGTGGCGGGTTCGATGCCGGGTCGCATGGTCTTGCCATCGTCCACCACCGGTATGCCACCGATTTTGGCACTCAATTTTGATACGCAGGCTGCGCTTTCCGATGATCCAGAGCAATCTGCGCTTCGCAGCATGGATTTGGCGCTGGATGTGCCGCAAGTGGAGCGTAGCGAGCGGCCGTATCCGCGTTTGCGAGATGTTGCGATTGCCATGGCCGCTTCCATGGACGGCATGATCACTGATGCCGCTGGCCGCATGATCACCCGCGATGCCATGGATGCAATTGGCTCGGATTTAGAGCATTTGTATGACACGCTGGAAAGCCGCGATCTGGCTGCAGGCACCGCGCAGGCGCGGCGTTTGTTTAGCTGATGATCCGCGTCTGCGCAGGCTCCGATGAGCACACAAGATCTATTTTCAGAGAAGAATGAGTCGCTAGTCCTTATAAAATATACAAAGTATGCTATGAAATCAATAGCTATCGCAGATGATCCTCATGCCTCGCCTGCTGCGCGTCGCGATGCAATGCACGCTTTCTTGCATCATCACGCGCATCAGTATTACGTGTTGGATGATCCGCAAACCACGGATGCTGAATATGACCGCGTGTTTAAGTTGCTTCAAGCTTTGGAGCTTGAGCATCCTGAATTACTCACCCCCGATTCACCGACGCAGCGTGTGCTCGGCGCGGTGATGGACGGCTTGGCATCCAGGCGCCATGCCATTCCCATGCTGTCTATTCGCACCGAAACGGATACGCAAGCCAGCGGGGCGGAAAACTTCGATGCACGTATTCGCAAAGAGTTGGAGCTGAATGATGACGCGCCACCTGTGGAATATGTGGCAGAGCTTAAATTTGACGGTTTGGCCATGAGCCTGCGCTATGAAAACGGCATTCTCGTGCAGGCGGCCACGCGCGGCGATGGCGAGAGCGGCGAGGATGTGACGCACAACATTCGCACGGTGCATCAAATTCCGTTGCGCCTGCCAGCCGATGCGCCACCGGTGTTGGAGGTGCGCGGTGAGGTGTATATG
>JANMDE010000247.1:0-2102 GCA_031376105.1 Variovorax sp.
ACGCAGAAAAGAAAAATACAAATTCTGTTGTCTTTTTTGCGTTTTTGCGCAACTTTTGCGCCCTTTGCGTCCGGCTGTTTGTATTGGATTTTTAAGGACTTCATCATGATCACAATTCGCAAATCCCAAGAGCGCGGCTATGCAGACCATGGCTGGCTCAAGAGTTTTCATTCGTTCAGCTTTGCGGGCTACCATGACGAAGCGCACATGGGATGGGGTAACTTACGGGTGATCAACGAAGACCGAATCGCGCCCGGCACCGGCTTTGGCACACATGGGCATCGGGACATGGAAATCATCAGCTACGTGCTCTCTGGCAACCTCGCCCATAAGGACAGCATGGGTAACGTCAAGGGTATTCCGCCCGGTGACGTGCAGCGCATGAGCGCTGGCAAGGGTGTGATGCACAGCGAGTTCAACCATGCGGTGGGTCTTGAGACGCATTTCTTTCAAATTTGGATCGAGCCCAATGTGACGGGAATTTCCCCGAGCTATGAGCAAAAAGCTGTGCCCACCGCAGACAAACAAGGCATCTTGAAACTCATTGCTGCGCCCGCAGGTGAGGATGCCAGCATCAGCTTGCATGCAGACGCACGCATTTACGCCGGCTTGTTTGACGGCGAAAGCCAAGCCACGCTCTCGCTTGATCCTTCACGCAAAGCCTATGTGCATCTCGTGCGGGGCAGCCTACAAGTGAACGGGCAAGTTTTGCAAGGCGGCGATGCCGCAAAAATTCAGGGTGAAACCAGCCTCCGCTTAGATACAGCCAACGATGCCGAGGTGCTGGTGTTTGATTTGGCTGCTTAACCAAAAGATGAACAGAAAGAACGATCATGTGCGGATCTGAATTGCGCCCTGTGCTGGCTATTAAAGCTGTTGTGTCAATGCCGTATCACGGCTTTGACGGGCACTCGGGTGCGCATATGCTGCGCGTGGATGCGAGCTGGATCAACCCCTTCATTGGCGTTGACAGCTATACCCTGAGCTCTAACCCGTTTGGCCCCCATCCGCACGCTGGCATGAGCGCCGTCTCTCTCACCTTGCCAGAATCGGAGGCGGGCACCATCAACCGCGATTCCATGGGCGACCATAGCCTGATTCGACCCGGCGATTTGCATTGGTTTCAAGCAGGAAGCGGCGCGATGCATGAAGAAACGCCAGCTGAGCCCGGCAAAACAGAGCACGGACTGCAAGTGTTTGTCAATCTCAGCCGTGTTCACAAGCAGTTTGACCCGGTGGGGCTTCGCGTGGCGTATGAAGACATGCCCACGGTGAATTTTGACGGCGGCAGCTTGCGCGTCGTCGCGGGTGAGTTTGACGGACAGACTTCCTCCATCACGCAAGATAAGCGCTGGCTCACGCGTGTGAACATGCTGGACATCAGCTTGCAAACCGGTGCGAGTGTGGAGATTCCTGTGGTGTCGGGCGACAACGCATTTTTTGTGATTAGAAGCGGTAATTTCAAGGCTTTTGAGTCACTTGCCCCTATAGATATTGAACAGTCTGCTATCATTTTTGAATCGAATCAACAGCCAGGTAAAAGCCTGGCGCGCATCAGCGCAGGCAGCCAAGCTCTGCGCGGCGTGTTCTTTTCTGGCACGCCCATCAACGAGCCGATCTTCCCCGGCGGTCCCTTTATGGGCAACACGCAGGAAGACATCATGGCCTACCGCCGCGCCTTTTCGCGCGGTGACATGGGCCATCTCGAAGCATCCATTTGAATCATTTTTTGTAACGCCTTTAAGGAGAATTTTCCATGGCAAAAGTCGCAGTTGTTTATCACTCGGGTTATGGCCACACGCAACGCGTGGCCGATTTTGTGGCCAAGGGCGCAGGCGCCGAATTGGTCACCATCGACGCAGAGGGTAACCTCACTGAAGCGCAATGGGCCACGCTGGATGCCGCAGACGCGATCATCATGGGTAGCCCCACCTACATGGGCATGGCCAGCTGGCAATTTAAAAAGTTTGCTGATGCCACCAGCAAGAAATGGTTCAGCAGCGCCTGGAAAGACAAAGTAGCAGGCGGCTTTACCGTCTCTGCCAGCCCGAGCGGCGATAAGCTCTCCACGATTCAGTATTTCATCACCCTCTCGATGCAGC
>JANMDE010000315.1:0-6367 GCA_031376105.1 Variovorax sp.
GAGTGCTCTCAATTTGAGAGCGATTGAGATCTAGGCTCATTCGACCTTCAAGCCTTTAGGGAGCGGGAATTTCACGGTTTCTTCAATCCCATTCATCTTACGAATGCTGGTCGCGCCGAGTGCTTTGATGCGCTCAATCACATGTTGTACCAAAATTTCTGGTGCGGACGCGCCCGCGGTCAAGCCCACGCGTTGCACGCCAGAAAACCACTCGTCTTTCAGCTCGGAGGCATCGTCCACCATGTAGCCGGGCACGCCGCGTTTGCGCGATAGCTCGGTCAAACGGTTGCTGTTGGAGCTGGTGGGGCTGCCCACCACGATGATCAAATCGACTTGGCTGGTAAGGACTTTGATCGCATCTTGGCGGTTTTGCGTGGCATAGCAAATGTCTTGGTGCTTCGGCTCGCGAATCTGCGGAAAGCGCGCTTTGAGCGCAATTGAAATCTCAGCGGTGTCGTCCACGCTCAGCGTGGTTTGCGTCACCACGGCGAGCTTGGCAGTTTGCTTGGGGCTCACGCGAGCGATGTCAGCGATGTCTTCCACCAGATGAATGCCTTCAGAGAGCTGCCCCATGGTGCCTTCCACCTCGGGATGCCCCTTGTGGCCGATCATGATGAATTCATAGCCTTCTTTGGAGAGTTTGGCCACTTCCACATGTACTTTGGAAACGAGTGGGCAAGTCGCATCAAAAATCTGAAACCCGCGCTGCACCGCTTCGTCTTGCACTGCCTTGCTCACGCCATGCGCGCTAAACACCAGCGTCGCACCCGGTGGCACATCGGACAATTCTTCAATGAAAATCGCGCCCTTGGCCTTGAGATCGTTCACCACATAGGTGTTGTGCACAATTTCGTGGCGCACATAGATTGGGCGGCCAAATTTGGTGAGTGCTTTTTCGACAATCTCAATCGCACGATCCACGCCCGCGCAAAAGCCGCGCGGCTCAGCTAAAAGAATCTCTTGAACGCTCATCACAACACTCCGATTAATTTCACTTCAAACGACACCGGCTGGCCTGCCAGCGGATGGTTGAAGTCAAACAACACTCTGTCCGACTGTACCTCGCGCACCGCACCAGCATAGGTGCCCTCACCCGAGGGCGCAGGAAACTGCACCACATCGCCCACGTTGTATTTCTCCAGCGGATCGCCATGCTGCGCCAACAGCTTTTTTGCCACCCATTGAATCATTTGTGCATTGTGCTCACCAAACGCTTCACCTGCGGCCAGCTCAAAGGTGCCGTGCGTGCCTTCTTCTAGCCCGAGCAGCCGCTGCTCCACGGCAGGCGACAGCTCCCCCGTGCCCAGCGAGAGCGTAGCGGGCTTGTCATTGAAGGTGTTGATGATGTCGCCTTGCGGACCGCTCAAGCGGTAGTGCAGGGTGAGAAAAGATGAGGGGTCGACTTGCGGCATTCGGTTCAATTTCTTGCGTAAACTGTGCGTATTGTAGAAACATCAACGTAGCAGCCAATTCATGCCCCTCAAAGACCTTCCTCCCGATGCTCGCCCGCGCGAGAAGCTGCTGGCGCGCGGAGCAGGTGCTTTGAGCGATGCGGAGCTGCTGGCTTTGTTGCTGCGCACCGGCATTGAAGGCAAAAACGTGGTGGCGATGGCGCAAGAGATCGTGGATAAATTTGGCGGGATCAGCGGCTTGTTGCACGCCGACTCCAAAGCGCTGCAAAGCATCAAAGGAATGGGGCCCGCCAAGAAAGCGGAGCTGATGGCCGTGGTGGAGCTGTCGCGCCGAGCACTGGCCGAGCAGATGACACACAAGCCGATGTTGGATTTGCCGTCCGTGATGCTGGATTTTGTGCGTTTGCAGATTGGCAGCAAACCCTATGAATCCTTCATGGTGCTCTTCATCGATGCCACACAAAAACTGTTGGCCTTTGAGGAGCTGTTTCGCGGCACGCTCTCGGGCACGAGCGTGTATCCGCGCGAAGTGGCGATGCGGGCGCTGCACCACCACGCGGCAGGCGTGATCCTTGCGCACAACCATCCCAGCGGCGAGGTGCAGCCCAGCCAGAGTGACATCAGCATGACGGCCAGAATGAAGGCTGCGCTGGCGTTACTTGATATCGTGGTGGTTGATCATGTGATCGTCAGCTCTGACAAAGCCTTGTCGATGGCAGCCGAGGGCTTGGTATGAAGATCAATCAATTGGCTGATCTCAAGCTCGTGAAAAAGGAAATCGAGCGGCAAGCGCAGGAGCGTGCAGCGCAAGAGGCGGCGCGGCTGGCTTTTGAGATAAAGCGCCATGCCGAAAAAGAACTGTTTGCCAACTTTGTGGGGCGCGTCAAACCCTTGCTGACTGAGAAAAAAGCGGTGCTCGTTCTCGATCTGCCTCCACCGATTCCGGTGCAAAAGCAGCTGGATGAGCAATCCGTCTTACGAGAGGCGTTGAGCGATGAATGGGACACCAGCAGTTTGCTCGAAACCGACGAATCTTTGAGTTTTCGCCGACCGGGCATTGGCGAGGATGTGTTGCGCAAGCTGCGCAAGGGGGAATGGAGCGTGCAAAAGCAGCTAGATTTGCACAACTTGCGCACTGAAGAGGCGCGCGATGCGCTGGGTAAGTTCATTCGGGAAAGCTATAAAAACGGTATTCGCTGCGTGCGCGTGGTGCATGGCAAGGGTTTGGGTTCACCGGGCAAAGTGTCGGTGCTTAAGCCCAAGGTGCAAAGCTGGTTAATTCAGAAAAATCAGGTGCTTGCCTTCGTACAAGCCACACCAGCGCAAGGCGGCGCGGGCGCATTGGTGGTGTTGCTGCAAGGCGGATCCGCGCTGTAGCGCAATGCAATTTTGCAATTTTTACGCTATTAATTAAATAGCACACTATGTAATAAATATAAGGGCGAGAAGCTGATTTTCTTAAAAATAATCAAAAAAGTCAGCTCATCAGTCCAATCTGGCATTGGGTAAGTTGCCTGTCTTCTTGGCCAAGATGTCGAGCCCGCGCCAGATGCCCAAGGCATCTGCGGGCCGATCAATTGCATGCTTGGCCATCAGGCTATCTAGCAGCATTTGGAAGATGGCGTGCTCGGGCGGCAGGCGCGGAATCTCGGCATGCAAATGCCTAGCGAGTAGCTCGTTGAGTGAATCACCGCGGTAAGGGCGAGAGCCAGTGAGCATTTCAAACAGCATCACGCCCAGGCTATAAAAATCGCTGCGGTGCGTCACCTCTTGGCCTGTTGCCTGTTCGGGGCTAACGTAATAGGGTGTGCCGATCACTTGGCCATGCTCTGTGCTGACGAGCTTTTCAGGCATGAGTCCGCTCGTATGTTCGCCGATATTCTTCACGATCCCAAAATCCACCAGCACCAGCTCGCCACCCACGGAGCGAAACATCAGGTTGTCGGGTTTGAGATCGCGATACACCAAGCCCAGCTTATGAATGGCGTTAAGCGCGCTCACGATTTGGCGAAGCAAATCAATCACCCGGCCATGAATTTGGCTGGGCGTGCCAGATAGGGTGTTGCCTGGCTGGCCGCGCGAGCGAATTTCTTCTTTGAGTGTGCCGCCAGAGAGATATTCCATCGCGATGTAGGCGTAGTCGTCGGTGAAGCCTTGGTCAAAGATACGCGAAACGTGATGGTGATGAAGATTGGCCAACACCGCATATTCTTGGATAAAGCGGCGTAGCATTTCGGCATCATTGGAAAGCGAGGTGCGCAGCACCTTGAGCACCACTTCGCTTTTTTGAGCAGCCGAATAGGCTAAGAATACATCGCTCATCCCACCTTCACCCAGTTTGCGCACGATTTGGTAGCCCCGAAAGCTTTGCTGCATGCTGGCAAAGCTGCCCGATTGAAGGCTCCAAAGCGATTCTTTGAGCGCATCCTTGGCTGCGCGCGCCGTCATTTGAGAATTTTGAGTTGCAGCGGTTTGAAGCGATGCGGAATCGTAATGGGTGGCAACATGCTTGGGCTGTTCAGAAGATGCGGAGCTCATACCCAGCACCTCGCAAGCGGATACAGGCTTTTCTCGGCCGCGCAATTGCACCAGCTCGTGGCGGCCCCGCTTTAAATTAGGCCCTGCCAATTGCGCCGTATCCATACTGGCCACAACGGACCAGCCCAGATCCTTGCCGGCTGCCTGCAAACGCGAAGCAATATTGACGCAGTCGCCCAGCGCAGTGACTTCAGTTGTGTCTGCGCCCCCCAAGCGGCTGAGCAACACTTCTCCGCTGTGAAGGCCAATGCCAACATTAAATCCAAGTAGGCCCCGCTGGCCATATTGCACGTCAACCCATTGCTTAAAGCCAAGGACGGCGTCTTGCAATCCGATGGCAGCCACTAACGCACGCTCGGCATGGCTCATGAGCTCTGGCATCGCAGCGGCACCGCTGTGTGTGTCCTCCTCAAATAAGGCGAGTAATCCGTCGCCCAGCATCTTCAAATGGCTACCGCCCATAGCCACCACGGGACGACAGGCCAGTTCAAAGTATCGTCCCAGCAAGGTGGCAAGTTCGGTGGCGCTCAATCGCTCGGCCATCGTGGTGAAGTTGCGGATATCGGCGAACATAACCGTCGCTTGCAAGGTCTGCGCTGACATGTCCTGGGGCGGCTGCGAATGCATAAAGTTTGCGTGATCACCGGCGCTCGCGTGGCCATTGAAGCCAGAGTTGGGCAAACTGCTGCCAGCGAACTGTTCCCGAAAAAGCTCTCGTGTTTTTTCCTCTGTGAGTGCACTTGCTTTGGCCACGGCATGCTCTTTTTCGCGGTTGAAGCGGGCGATTTTCTTCAGCTGAGATTGAATTGAATCGAGCAGTTCTTCTCTGCGAAAGGGCTTGGTGAGGTAATCGTCCGCGCCCAGGCGCATCCCTCGGCGCATGCTGTCACGTTCATCGGCAGCTGTGAGCATGATCACAATACAGCGATCAAGCTCTGGATGGTGGCGTACTGCGTCAAGCAATGCAAAGCCGTCCATGACGGGCATGTTGATATCCGTGATGATGATATCTGGCAGCATGGAACGGGCAATCACCAAACCATGCTTTCCGTTCGGGGCAGTCGCTACTTCGTAACCTTCAAGCGTCAGCAGACGCTCAATGTTCTTGCGAATGCCTTCTTCGTCGTCAATAACCAAAATGCGATGCATGCGGAAATGTCCTAGCTGGAGTATTGGATTGCCCAGCCCCGAATGTTAGACTGAATTCATGAGCGTGCCAGAAACATACCATGCTGGGTCAGGCCAGCCCTCACTCCCTCGCCATGACGAGGCGGCGCATGTCTTGCCTGTGAGCATGGAGCAACTTCATTTGTTGCTAGATCATTTGCAAGGGATTGTGGGTTATTTTGATACCTCTCATCGCTGTGTTTACGCAAATCACGCTTACGCCAAGGCTTACCATACCTCGGTGAGCGAAATGTTGGGTCAGCATATACGCGACATCATCGGCGAAGCAGCTTGGGTGTTTGTAGCACCGTATTCAGAACGCGTCCTCGCTGGGGAATCCGTACGTTATGTTCGAGAAATCGACCGCGGTTTGCCCAGATCGCACTGGATTGAGGTGCATTTGGTACCGAATGCGCTGGAGGACGGGCGAATCGTTGGTAATTTTGTTTTTATTGACGATGTGACTGAGCAACACCGCTCTGAACAAGCCATACGTACCAGTGAAGAACGAACGCAAAGCTTTATAGAAGCCGGTAACGAGGGCATTGTGTTTTATCGCGCGGGCGTGATTTTTGACTGTAACGATGCCTTCTTAAAAATTGTTGGTAGGCAGCGAGAAGAGTTGATCGGTCAGCCGGCCAGTCATTTGTTTCAAAAACAGGATCGCGCTTTTGCAGAAAAGCATATGCATTTGGAGCGAGAGACGGTCTACCCAGCGCAGCTTTTGCACGCCAATGGATCACGCGTTATGGTGGAAATTGTGGGGCGCTCGGTGGTCGTGAATGGCCAAAATGCATCTGTTGCTGTGGTGCGCGATAACACCCAGCTGGCGGCAATGAATGAAGCTTTGATGCGCTCGCAAGCGCGCTATCGCTCGTTGGTGGACAACTCAGATCAGTGTGCGTTTTTCACTCAAGATCGCAAGATTATTTACGCCAACCCGGCCGCTCAAATGCTGTTTGGTCCACACGACGACGGGTTGCGTGGCGTGGAGTCGCTGTATCTGATTCACCCAGATGATCGCGCTTATGCACTGGCGCGCCGCAAGGAGCTGATTGCAGGAGATGGCAACACCGAGGTGATGCTTCGTTCGATATCGCCGCCATCAGAAACTATCAGCGAAACCACCCGCGTGACTTGGGTTCGGCTCCATGGTTCCATTATCGAATGGGAAGGACGCCCCGGTGTTCTGATTTTCCTAACCAACATCACCGCCTTGCGCGAGTCCGAGGAAAAAATGCGCAAAGCAC
>JANMDE010000456.1:0-2831 GCA_031376105.1 Variovorax sp.
TGGCGGAAGTGGTGGGCAGTTGGGGCTTGTCGCCAGTGATGGTGGTCGCCTGCATCATGCTGTTTTATGTGGTGCTGGGCTCAGTGATGGATGAGCTGTCGATGATTTTGCTCACCATACCGATCTTCTTCCCGATGATCATGGGTCTGGATTTCGGTATGAGCAAGGAATACACCGCCATTTGGTTTGGCGTGATGGTGCTGATGACGGTGGGCTTTGGCATGCTCGCGCCGCCCGTCGGCCTGAATGTGTATGTCGTCAACAGCATGACGAAAAACAAGGGCGATGCCGTGCCCATTGCCGAGAGCTATCGCGGTGTGTTGCCCTTCCTGATGGCCGATACCGTCAGAGCACTCTTGGTATTGTTCTTTCCGATGATTTCGCTCTGGGCTTTGCGCTTTGTGCAAACTTAAGTCCACGTTTTGTACAAACCTGAATTGGCGAGCGGACATCATTTCTCAGGGTAACTACGCTCAACCAAAATTCGTTTGATTACTTATCATCTCATCTATTGTTATTTAGGAGTTTTTGCATGATTCAACGTCGCAGCCTCATTCAAACTGGCGTGGCCGCCGTCCTCGGCGGTGCAGGCTATTCCAGCTTCGCGCAAGCCCAAGTTACCTTGAAGTTTCATACCTTCATGGCACCGCAATCCAATGTGTGGCTCACGATGCACAAAGCATGGATGGACAAGGTTGAGAAAGATTCTGGCGGCCGCATCAAATTTGAAGGCTATCCCGCCATGCAATTGGGCGGCACACCCGTGCAGCTCTATGACCAAGCCCGCGATGGCGTCGCCGACATCACTTGGACGCTGCCCGGCAACACCGCTGGCCGCTTCCCGCGCATTGAAGTGTTCGAATTGCCCTTCATGATGAGCAATGCCGAAGCCACTTCCAAAGCCTATTGGGAATATGTGCAAACTGTGGCCATGGACGAATTCAAAGAAGTCGTGCCGCTCGCGCTGCAAGTGCATGGCCCTGGCGTGATCCATACCGTGGACAAGCAAGTCAAAACCGTGGCCGATCTCAAAGGCCTCAAAATGCGCGCCCCCACGCGCCAAGTCAACAAGCTCATGGGCTTCTTGGGCGCTACCCCTGTGGGCATGCCTTTGCCCGCTATTCCTGATGCGCTCTCCAAAGGCACGATCAATGGCTGCGTGATTCCTTGGGAAGTGGTGCCCTCAGTCAAGGTGCATGAGCTCACAAAATTCCATGCGGAGTTTGACCCGAAAGGCGGCGCACTTTACACCACCACCTTCGTGATGGGCATGAATCGCGCCAAATACAACAGCCTGCCCCCCGAGCTCAAGCGCATCATTGACGACAACTCTGGCTTGGCCACCTCGGCTTGGCTGGGCAAAACGCAATCGGGAAATGACCCGATTGGCCGCAAGTCGGCCAGCGACCGCCCCGGCAACACGATCTTCACCGTCGATCTCGCCGAAGCTCAAGCATTCCGCCGCGCCTCGCGCTTGGTGGAAGTTGAGTGGGTGGAAGACATGAACAAACGCGGCTTCAATGGCTACAAGCTGCTCGATTCAGCGCGTCAGTTGATTGAGAAGCACACCAATATGGCCGCTGCGCCAGCAAAGGCACCTGCTAAGAAAGCCTGATCTTTTCTTGCTTTGTCAGCCAAAGCCCCGGTGCGAAAGCCTCGGGGCTTTTTTGTTGAAAGACCTCGGGCTCTTCGTCGGTAAGCCTGCGGGCTTTCTCGTGGGGCGGCCGTAGGTTATTCATGAGCCGCTACACTGAGCCCATGTACACCCGCGCCCCCGTCAAACACTGCCGCAACTGCGGCACCGCCACCGTGCAACGCCTCCCCGATGATGGCGACACCAAGCTACGCGCCGTCTGCCCCGCCTGCGGCACAACCCATTATGAAAACCCGCTCAATGTGGTCGGCACCGTGCCTTGGATCATCGAAGACGGCATTCTCAAAGTCCTCCTATGCCAACGCAACATCGAACCCCGCAAAGGCTTCTGGACACTGCCCGCCGGCTTCATGGAGATGAACGAGACCACGGCCGTGGGCGCATTGCGCGAGACGATTGAAGAAGCCGGTGCCCAAGTGATCATGGGCGAGCTTTTCAGCCTGATCAACGTCCAGCGCGTCGGTCAAGTGCATTTTTTCTACACCGCGCATTTGCAATCTACTCATTTCGATTTCGGCCACGAGACGATGGCCGTGCAACTCGTCTCGCAAGCCGATGTGCCTTGGGGCGATATCGCCTTTCGCACCGTGAAAGAAACCCTAGAACGCTTTTTCGCTTCTCCGCCGGGTACTGCTCAGATGCTTCATCACTTTGATGTTTGACGTTTATTTGCGGTTGCGCACCACCCGCTCGCCTGCCACGCGACGTGCCCGAAAAAGCCGAAGACTATAAATTTCGTAGCACTCGGCGCAGGTTTTATAGGGGCTAGAGCCTCATATTGCCAATAAAAAGCACACAAAGCCTTGCATCACCGGCTCAGCAAAGCCACATATGCCTGATAGCTGTAATGCCGATTCTTCTTCTGCCCGGTGGTTTCCGCCACGATGCCTAGCTCTTGCAAGGTTTGCACGGCGGCGGTGGCGGTGGGGAAGCTGGTGGCGAGCTGTTGGCGCACGCGCTCGATGGTGAAGCGGGGCATCATCGGCAGCATTTCAAACAGGCGGTAGCTGGCTGGGCTGGCTTTAGGCGTTTGCAGCAAGCGGCGGCGGTCTGCGGCGATCAGGCTGGCCACCTCGATGATGTTGTGCTGGGCATCAGTTGCCGCAACAGCCACCCCCTCCAGAAAAAACGCAATCCACCCTTCGCAATAGCCCTCAGTGCGAATGGCTGACAGGCG
>JANMDE010000470.1:0-9534 GCA_031376105.1 Variovorax sp.
ATGCTTGATCTCGTTACTATCAAAAAATGAGCAAACTTCGTAGGTAATATAAGGGCCAATGCCAATAATCGCTTGCAACAGGGTTGATTTACCTGCTCCATTCAGCCCCTGCAACACCACCATTTCGCCGCGCGCGACCGACAGCGACACATCAAACAGCGCCTGCGCCCCGCCCCACCAAGCATTGAGCTTTTTCACCTCAAGCATGGCTGGCCTCCTTGGCTCGGCTGGCATCTTTGGCTTGCCAAGCATCCAGCGAATGCCCCAAATAGCGCGCTTTCACATTGGCGTCTTGCGCCACCTGGGCCGGGGAGCCCTGCGCAGCGATCTGCCCGTCAATCAACACCAACACGCGATCCGCCACACCAAACACCGCATCCATATTGTGTTCGGTGTAAAGCACGGCAATGGGCTGCGCCCCTCGGCTGAGCGATTGCACCAGCTGCATCAAAGCCTGCCTCTCCTCCTGCGCTAAGCCCGCAGCGGGCTCGTCCAGCAGCAGCAATTGTGGGCGGCTGGCCAGCGCGATGCCCAGCTCCAAGCGCTTTTTCAGGCCATAGGGCAGCTTCAGTGCACTCTCGTTGGCCACCGCTTGCAAACCGAGCTGCTCCAGCAAGGCTTGGGAAGCCTCTCGGGCTTGGTGTTGAAGAGGTAAATAGGCGGATAGCCCTTGTGGAATATAAGAAGTTAGCTGCAAATTTTGTAGCACAGTGAGCGCTTCAAACACCTGCGCCACCTGAAATGTGCGGTTGATGCCGCGGGTGTGCAGCTGCGCGGCGGCCAGCCCCGTGACCTCTTGGCCGCGCCAGCTCACGTGCCCAGCATCGGGCGGCTGCTGCCCCGCAAGGCAAGCAAAGCAGGTGGACTTACCCGCGCCATTGGGCCCTATCAACGCCACGCATTCGCCCGGCGACACCTCAAAACTCACGCCTTGCAGCGCCTGCACGCCGCCAAAACGCTTGCTCAAGCCCGTTACTTTTAAACCGTTCATATGCCCGGCTTTCGCGGATTGAAGGAGGCCAAGCTGCCGAACCGAGCCGCAGCGCCGCCCAAACCCGAAGGCGCAAGCACCATCAGCAGCATGATCATCAGCCCCAGCGCCCCGCGCCAATACTCAAAACCGCGCCCCAACTCCGCTTGCGCAAAGCTCAGCAGCGCCGCCCCTGCCAGCGCCCCCCAGAGCCAATGCACGCCGCCGATCAACACCACCAACAGCGCATCGACCGAGGTGCTCACCGCAGCCGCCGAGGGAAACACCGCGCCCTTGTGCGCCGCAAACAAGCCGCCAGCCAGCGCCGCCAACACCGCGCTTTCGACAAACACTTGGTATTTCAAGGCATTCACCCGCAGCCCGCTGGCCGCAGCCCGCGCAGGCGCATCGCGCAAGGCTTGCAAGGCCGCGCCATAGCGCGTTTGGCTAACGTACCCCAGCGTAGCCACGCTCAGCAGCGCAATACCGGCCACCAAAAGGAAGAAAATGCCGCGCGTCTCTTCGGTCACCAAATTCAAGCCAATCAAGCCGTTGTCGCCGCCCGTGAGATGCACCCATTGCGAAGCCGTCGCCCAAACGATCTGCGCCAGCGCCAAGCTCAGCATCGCCAAATACACGCCGCCCGAGCGGACCACCGCTGCGCCAAACACCGCCGCGCCCAGCAGCGCCGCGCCGCAGCCCACCGCCAGCGCGCCCGGCAAAGCCCAGCCCCAAGCCTGATGCGAGAGCGCTGTGCCATATGCCCCTACGGCAAACCAAGCCGCATGCCCAAAACTCACCAGTCCGCCCAAGCCCATCATGGCCTGCAAGCTGATGCCAAAAATCGCCAAAATCAGCGCATCCATCGCCAAAGATTGCCAATACGCGCCACCTGCCCAGCTCGCCGTCAAAGCAATCACTATAAAAATAATAGCAAACAAGCTATGTTTTATATGGGGTAACTGGAAGATCTGTGCCTTTTCTGGCGGTCCAGACGGCAAAGCCGAGCCCATCAAGCCTTGCGGACGAAACGCCAGCACCACCGCCATCGTGAGGAATACCAACACCAAAGTCGCCTGCGGAAACAGGCTAACTCCAAACGCATGCACCATGCCAATCAGCAGCGCCGCGATGAAAGCGCCGCTGATCGAGCCCAAGCCGCCCATCACCACCACCACGAAGGTTTCCACGATGATCTTCATGTCCATCTGCAAGGTGGCAGGCTCAGAAGGTAGCGCCAGTGCGCCTGCCAGCCCGGCAAGAAAACAGCCCAAAACCACTGCGCCCAGCATCAAAGGCTTGGGGTTCACGCCCAGCGCATCCAACATGTCGCGGTCCGCTGTGGCGGCGCGTAGCTTTTTGCCAAAACCGGTGCGCGTCAGCAGCAAATGCAAGCCCAGCCACACCAGCGGCCCGAGCGCGATGATCACGATATGCCACAGCGGCAAGAATTCCCCGGCGATCTCCACTGCGCCTTTCAGCCCCGGAAAGCGCGGCGCAAACACCTCATCGGGTCCAAAACCCCAGCGCATCGCATCTTGCATAAACAGCGTGAGCCCGAAGGTGATCACCAATTGATACAGCTCGGGCGCATTCGCCATCCGCCGCAATAACAAAAATTCGGCCAAAGCCCCTGCCAATGCTGCGCCCAGTGCTCCCAAGACGATAGCAAACGCATAGCCCCAAGCGCTCTCACCCGATTGCGGAAACCACACCGCCACCATGTAAGCCGAGAGCAGCGCACCCAGCATATAAAAGCTACCATGCGCAAAATTCACAATTCGCGTCACGCCGAAAATCAAAGTGAGCCCAGCCGCCATCAGGAACAGCGTGGTGGCGTGAAACAGGCCATTGAGCAGGCCAGCAAAGATCTCGGAGCCGCTCATCGCCCTACTTCAGCCCCAGTAAAACAAAGCATCGCGTCCTTCGGTCATCAGGTTCACTTTTTGACCAAACGGCAAGCAAACTTTGGTGGGCACATGGCCAAAAGGCAAGCCGCTGAGCACCGGAATCTTGAGCTGGCTGCGCAAACGCTCAATCACCGTTTGTAGCTTGAAGCCTTTGTCGTGCGGCGTGAGCTTGTAATTGGAGAATTGCCCAAAGATGATGGCTTTTTGCTGCGCCAAAATGCCCGAATGCAGCCATTGCAGCAGCATTCGCTCTACTTTATACGGAGGCTCGGCAACATCTTCAAACCAAAGGATGCCTTTTGTGATGGGCGGCAAATACGGCGTGCCAAGCAAGCTGGTGAGCGTGGCCAGGTTGCCGCCCCACAGAATGCCTTGTGTTTTGATAGCCTGATGATGAAATTGGAGTTTCGCCCTTATATTGTCTGGATAGTTTGCTATTGATTTAGGAGTTAACTTGAAGTCTATGGCGGGCATGCTCCAGCCCGATCCTTCGCACACGCCTTGCACCAGATCGTCAAAGCACTCTTCCATGATGTCATCGGGCGCGTTATCGTGGCCCTCGGCTGAATCGCCGCAGCCGAAGTCTGCACAGAGCGAGGGGCCCGCCCAAGTGATCGCGCCTGTTTTGGCATACAGCGCGGCTTGAAATGCCGTGAAATCGCTCGCCCCCACCCAAAGCATGCCGCGCTCAACGGATTTAGCCACCGCTTTGTAATTGATCTGCGGAAGACTGCGCGACAGACCATAGCCGCCGCGTGAGATCAGCGCCACATCAGCGCCGCTGGCCGCCGCGCGCTCAAAGGCTTGTAATCGCTCAGCATCATCGCCTGCAAAACGCTGCACAGATTTGAGCGCCGCAGAGTCAATTTCCACCTGATGCCCCAGCGTTTTCAGGCGCAACACGCCGCGCTTGAAAGCCGCTTTGTCGCGCACCGCGCCGCTGGGGGAATAAACGTAAATCTTAGGCATGGTTGCAATGATAAGGCGCAGGGATCAGCCTGCCGGATAAACAATCTGCGCATCACCTGCATGGGCCTGCGCAATCCAGCTGGCCAGCGCAGCATCACTGGGGAAGAATTTAGCCCGTTCGCCCAGCTCAATCTCAGCGCTGGCATTCAGACCATCGCCTTCGCGCCACACTGCATAGCGTATCGGTAAGCCGCGCAGCAGTGTGCCCTGCTCTGTTTCTTCTTTCTTCGGCGGAAACTCGCGCACCATGCGCTCCAGATCAGGTGCTTTGCCATTCACCGCCACGCGCATGTAGCGGCCAAACTTAGCGCGCGCTGTCGGCAAATCCCAAATACGGTTCACCTGCATCCGCAGCCCGCCTGAGAAGCGATCGGGCTGCACCTTGCCCTCAAAAATCAATAGCTCATCGTCTTTCAGCACAAGCTTGTTGGCTGTCAGCAAAGCCTCATCCGCTGTGGCTTCAATCACACCCGATTTATCGTCAATTTTGAAAATGGCCAGCTTGCCGCGTTGCCCGTTGATCACGCGCAGATCGCTCACAATGCCACTCACAGTGCGCGGCTCGCGCGATTCCATCAAATCCTCAACTTTGAGCTTCACAAACTGGCGCAGCTCGCGCTCGCTCTCGTCAAACAAATGACCCGAGAGAAAATAGCCAACGGCTGTTTTCTCCAGTGACAAGCGCTCTTTCACGCCCCAAGGCATGGCCTCCAGCAGCGGCGGCTCTTGCGTGCTGGCAGCATGAGAATCCATCATGTCAAACAAGCCGCCTTGGTTGGCGTTTTGCTCCAAGGTCTCGGCAAAATCCATCGCCAAGTCAACCGAGGCGAGCAGCGCTGCACGGTTCAGATGCAAGCTGTCAAACGCGCCTGCTTTGATGAGCGCTTCCACCGTGCGTTTGTTGATTTTGCTGCGCTCCACGCGGGCGCAGAAATCAAACAAACTGGTAAACAGCCCACCCTCTTGTCTTGCTGCAATGATGGCTTCGACCGCCTGCTGCCCCGAGCCCTTTACCGCTCCCAAGCCATAACGAATCACTTTATCGCTCACTGGCTCAAAGCGGTACAAGCCCCGGTTCACGTCCGGCGGCTCAAATGTCAACCCAAAATGATTGGTGGCATCTTCAAACAACATCTTGAGCTTGTCAGTGTTGTCCATCTCAATCGTCATGTTGGCGCAGAAGAATTCAGCGGTGAAATGCCGTTTGAGCCAGCCTGTGTGATATGCCAGAAGTGAGTAAGCCGCAGCATGGCTTTTATTGAAGCCATAGCCAGCAAACTTCTCCATCAAGTCAAAAATCTCATCCGCTTTGACTTCAGAAATATTATTCTTCGACGCACCCTCGCGGAAGATGCCGCGATGCTCGGCCATCTCTTCGGCCTTTTTCTTGCCCATCGCGCGGCGCAGCAAATCCGCGCCACCGAGCGAATAGCCGCCCAGAATCTGCGCAGTTTGCATCACCTGCTCTTGGTAGACCATGATGCCGTAGGTCTCGCTCAGCATCTCTGCCACAAGCGGATGCGGATACTCAATTTCTTCGCGCCCATGCTTGCGCGCCACGAAGCTCGGAATCAAGTCCATCGGGCCCGGGCGATAGAGCGCGTTGAGCGCAATCAAATCTTCCAAGCGCGTGGGCTTGGCATCTTTGAGCATGCCCTGCATACCCCGACTTTCAAACTGGAACACCGCTTCTGTTTTGCCATCCGCAAAGAGCTTGTAGGTAAGCGCGTCATCAAGCGGAATCGCTTCAAACGAGAAATTCTTTTGCCCCGGATGGCGTTGTACGATGAAGTCTTTGGCCAACTCCAAAATCGTGAGTGTGGCCAGGCCCAAGAAGTCAAACTTCACCAGCCCCACGGCCTCGACATCGTCTTTGTCATACTGGCTCACCGCCGAATCTGAGCCGGGCTGCTGATACAGCGGGCAAAAATCGGTGAGTTTGCCGGGTGCAATCAACACGCCGCCTGCATGCATGCCGACATTTCGCGTCATACCTTCGAGCTTTTGCGCCATATCTACCAAAGTGCGCACCTCTTCTTCGCGGTCATAACGCTCTTGGAAAATCGGCTCGGCTTTGAGCGCGCCATCCAGCGTGATGTGTTGGCCGGGTTTGTTGGGAATCAGTTTGCTGATGCCATCGCAAAAGGTGTAGCTCATGTCCATCACGCGGCCCACATCGCGCACCGCTGCACGCGCGGCCATGGTGCCGAAGGTGACGATCTGGCTCACGGCCTCTTTGCCATATTTCGCCTTCACATAATCTATCACGCGATCGCGATTGGCTTGGCAAAAGTCAATATCAAAGTCGGGCATGGAGACGCGATCAGGATTTAAGAAGCGCTCAAACAGCAGCTTATATTGCAGTGGATCCAGATCCGTGATCTTCATCGCATACGCCACCAAAGAGCCCGCGCCTGAGCCGCGCCCCGGGCCTACGGGGCAGCCATTGGCCTTGGCCCATTGGATGAAATCGCCCACGATCAAGAAGTAGCCCGGAAAGCCCATCTTCAAAATCGTGGCCATCTCAAATTCAAGCCGCGCCAAATAAGTGGGCATCTGTTTCTCGCGCTCAGCCGCATCCGGATAAAGCATCAGCATCCGCTCTTTCAAACCTTCGTGCGAGACATGACGGAAATAATCATCGGCAGAGAGCTGCTGCCCATTGACCAGCGGCGTGGGGAAATGCGGCAGCTTGGATTTGCCCAGTTCGAGCGTGATGTTGCATCGCTTGGCAATCTCTAGCGTATTGGCCAAAGCGCTGGGTAAATCAGCAAAGAGCTGCGCCATCTCCTCAGACGATTTGAAATACTGCTCGCGCGTGAACTTGCGCACGCGCCGCGCATTGCCCAAAATCTCGCCTTCAGAAAT
Source organism: Variovorax sp. (assembly GCA_031376105.1). Classification (GTDB taxonomy): domain Bacteria; phylum Pseudomonadota; class Gammaproteobacteria; order Burkholderiales; family Burkholderiaceae_C; genus JANMDU01. The sequence goes on from JANMDE010000470.1 coordinate 6,718, forward strand.
ACAAATGCGCGCCTCATGCGCTTCATAATCTTCGCGCTTTAGAAATTGCACGGGATGCGTAGCCACCACTGGCAGCTTCATCTTGGAAGCTAATTTCACAGCGGCTGCCACATGGGCCTCATCATCTGCGCGGCCAGCGCGTTGCAGCTCAATGTAAAAACGATGCGGAAACATGCTGGCCAATTGCAGCGCCAGCTCATTGGCACGCGACACATCACCTTGCAACAGCGCTGCACCCAAAGGCCCGGCCTGCGCACCCGAGAGCAAGATCAGGCCGCCCGACAACTCCTGCAACCAAGCCAGCTTGCACACCGCATTGGCGCGCACCGCGTTTTGCGTCCAGCCACGCGAGATCAGCTCACACAAATTCAGATAGCCCGTTTTGTTTTGCGCCAACAGGACGATGCGCGATGTCACGGGCTCTTTGCCTGCTTCTGCTGTGCCTGCGTCAAGCAGCAGCTCCACACCGATGATCGGCTTGATGCCTTTGCCGCGCGTTTCTTTGTAAAACTTCACGGTGCCGAACAGATTGTTGAAATCCGTGATGGCCAAAGCGCCTTGCCCACATTCCATGGCTGTTTTAGCAGCTTCGTCAATGCGCACCGTGCCATCGACCACGGAAAATTCCGAGTGGAGACGCAGGTGAATGTAGTTGGCGGTGGTTTCAGTCATGGCCTGATTCTAGGCATGCACAGGGCGAAACCCTAGATCAAAGCAAAATTCAAGCTTTCCCTTGGCTGGCCACCGCGGCGGCGGCACGGGCAGCCGCTTGCGCATCGCCCAGGTAGTAGTGCCGGATCGGCTTCAGGTCTGCATCCAACTCATACACGAGCGGAATGCCGTTGGGAATATTCACGCCCACAATCGCATCATCAGAAATGCCATCTAAATATTTGATCAAAGCCCGGATGGAGTTGCCATGCGCGGCCACCACGATGCGTTTGCCCGCTTTAATGGCCGGCGCCATGGATTCATTCCAAAAAGGGATCACGCGCGCCACGGTGTCTTTGAGGCATTCAGTGAGCGGAATGTCTTCGGGCTTGAGCTTGGCATATCGCAGATCGCCCCGCTCGCTGCTTGGGTCATTGGGTGTCAGAGCGGGAGGCGGCGTGTCGTAGCTTCTGCGCCAAATCAACACTTGATCGTCACCAAACTTTTTAGCCGTCTCGGCTTTGTTCAAGCCTTGCAGCGCACCGTAGTGGCGCTCATTGAGCCGCCAATGTTTCATGACCGGCAGCCAAGTGCGATCCATTTCGTCAAGTGTGAGCCAAAGGGTGCGGATGGCGCGTTTTAAGACGCTGGTGTAGGCCAGATCAAACTCAAAACCTTCAGCTTTGAGCAATTGGCCTGCGGCTTTGGCTTGGGCGACACCAGTGTCAGTCAGATCCACGTCCACCCAACCGGTGAAGCGGTTTTCGAGGTTCCAGCTGGATTCGCCGTGGCGGATGAGCACGAGTTTGTACATGGGTATCCCTGTTGCTATGAAGTTAAAAAAAGGCGTGCCGGGCAGCGCGCAAGGCTCTCATTCTAAAATGCAGGCTTCGCGTTTGTTACGAAGTGATTGCTTTATGAAGTTTTTAATTGATAACTGGGTGCTTTTTGCAGTGGCGTTTGGCTCAGGAGCCATGCTGCTTTGGCCGGCCATCCAGGGCGGCTCGCTCGGCGGCAGCGGCAGCTTAAATGCCGCTGGTGCCGTTCAACTGATGAACCGCGAAAAAGCGGTGGTGGTGGACGTGAGCGATGCCACAGAGTTTGCCGCTGGGCACATCGTGGGCTCAAAAAACCTGCCTGCTGCTGAGCTGGAAGCCAAATTGGAAGCTGCCGTAAAAAACAAGGCACTGCCGATCATCCTCGTTTGCCCCACGGGCACGCGCGCCTCACGCCAAGTGGCAGCTGCCAAAAAGCTGGGCTATGGCAACGTGCAAGCCATGGCTGGCGGCTTGAAAGCTTGGCGTGAAGCCGGTTTGCCGCTGGAAAAAGCATAAACCGCTGCCCCGTCGAGTTGCTGAAAAGAGAGTGCTATGCAAGTTGTGAAAATGTTTACCACGGCCGTCTGCCCTTTTTGTATCCGCGCTAAGCAGGTACTCAAGGCCAAAGGTGTGGCGTCGATCGAAGAAGTCCGCATTGACACCGATCCCATTCAACGCGATCACATGATGCAAATCACAGGTAGGCGCACAGTGCCGCAGATTTTCATTGGGCAGACGCATGTGGGCGGCTGCGATGATTTGATTGCGCTCGACAGCAAAGGTGGCTTGATACCGCTCTTGCAAGCCGCCTGAACGCCTTCGCGCTCTGCGATAATTGTCGTTTCGCCCGCTATTGCAGCGGGCTTTGTTTTGTTTCCCCTTAAGAGAGTAACTCACCATGGCCGAGAACCAAGTTTCCGATCTGCAGAGCGCAGCCACACCAGCCGCTGATGCCGCTCCCGTGTTTCAGATTCAGCGTGTCTATTTGAAAGATATGTCGCTAGAGCAGCCAAATTCTCCTGCGATTTTGTTGGAGACCGAGCAACCTGCCGTAGACATTCAGCTCGGTGTGGAGGCCTTGCCTGCAGCGGAAGGCGTATTTGAAGTGTGCGTCACCGCAACGGTCACTACCAAAATCAATGACAAAACCGTGTTTTTGGTTGAGGCCAAGCAAGCTGGTATTTTTGAAGTGCGTAATTTGCCACAAGACCAGATGGGTCCTGTGCTGGGCATTGCTTGCCCTCAAATCGTGTATCCCTACCTGCGTGCCAGCGTGGCCGACATCATCACCCGCGCTGGCTTTCCGCCTGTGCATTTGGCTGAGATCAATTTCCAGGCCATGTACGAG
>JANMDE010000473.1:0-2374 GCA_031376105.1 Variovorax sp.
CATGAATACAAGCCTAAAATTAATTCACTGCAGCGCGAACAGCGGCGGGAACCGTGGGCAAGCCAGCAGCTTTCCATGATTCCATACCGCCGCGATACCAGATGACTTGGCTGTAACCGAGTTTTTTAGCGCGCATCGCGGAATTGGCCGACAACCAGCAGTTGCGACTGCTGCAAAAAAAGACGACGGGGCTGGCTTTGTCAGGAACCATGGCAGCGAGCAGGCCGCTGAAACGTTTTTCATAAGCCTCATCGGTATTCGGCTTGTCAAATGCTAGACCGCTACCTACCAAGGCCTTGGCACCGGGTATGGTCTCAAAAAAGCCCATCACATCCATCACCGTCAATGCGCTGCCTGATGTCGCCAGCGTCGTGGCCAACTCTTGTGTGCCGATGGTTTTGATGCCATCTAGGCTCTGCGGCGTGATGTCGCTGAGCTTTTCCCGACGCATGCCATCCGCTTTGGTGAAGTTGCCTCCAAACTCTTCGTTTCCATAAAACTTATCTGAAGGCGGCTTCAGGCCAGCCAGCGCTTTGGCATGAGCGGCATCAGATTCTGAATAGTGCCCGCTGAGATCAAAGCCGTTGACGATTCTCACCTCGCAAAGTCGAGCGATGGTATTGACTGGGTGATTGCAGTTGTAGATGGCACGCAAAGCCGCTGCATTGGGCGCATCCGTGTTGTTGGATACGCCTAAACCGGTGGTGGAAAGTGATGTCGCAATAGCGCGATGCTCATTGCGTTCGGCGAATTTCTTGATGTTGTCTTTGCAAGCGGGTAGCACGCATTTGCTTTCTGCTATTTCGCCAAGCATGGTGGGCATGTCATTGATGTCTGCTACCAGCTCTCGTCCAAACACAGCGTTGAGAGGTTTGAAGGCAGCAGGTAAATTTACTTTGAGCAATTCAGCCTGCGTAACGATACCCAAGTTAACGGCATTCTTGCCCTCCAACGTGGTGCATTTGCTGCGGACCGTCTGAGAAGACCTGCATTGATACGGCATGGTGTTAATGCTGCGCACGCTGTCAAATACGCGAAGCAAAGCACCTGCATCATCCATCTCGTAAAGCGCTTGGTTCATAACCTCAGCATTAAATTGCTCACCCATATATTGCTTGTAAAAAGCAAAAATTTGGGGCTGCATACTCAGATCAACGCCTTTGGTGTCTTTATTGTGCGCGCCGTGAATGCCAATAAAGGTGAGGTTGGGGCGAAAAGCATCAGAAAACTGACGCTGTTTGCCGCCCATGAACATGATTGAGCAAGCAGAAACGCAACTTCCAGCAATCACGGTTTTGAGACCCTTGGCCGCAATCAATCTGCCGACGCGTAAGGCTGTCCACAAATCGCCACCCGGTGAATTCACAAAGACCACCGTGTCCACGCCGGGCTTGGCAAACGCTTCTTCAAACTTTCGAAGATCATCTTCTACTGGCCCATTAGCAAAAACTTGGTTGCCGTGTACTTCCAATGTCATTGCGTACGTTGCGCTGCTGCCAAGGATGCAAAACACTGCGGTTAGCAATGACAAAAATCTTGTTCTCATTTTTTCGCTCCTTGTATTGCTCGTTTCTTAGTCTTCCTGTTCTTCTGGCTCAGTGTCATCGGCATCATCTCCGCCCGCCTTGGCCAGCATCGCCGTCTTCACCATCTGAAAGATCTCGCGATACACCTTGGCTTGGCGCTCCCCAACGCCCGCGCCCGCGTCGGGAACGATGGCTTTTTTGGCTTGGCGGATGAGGGAGCGCAGGTGTTGGGTGTCGGTGTCGGGATACTCGCGCATCCATTGCTCAAAGGTGCCGTCTAAAGCAATCAGATCATCGCGCCATTTTTCGGCGCGGTGCAGCATCAGCGTCTCGGTGGCGCTGCCTTTTTTGGCAGCCACCACGGCGGCATAGATCGGCTCAGCATCCACTTTGCGCATCAGCTTGCCGATGTATTGCATTTGGCGGCGCTTGCCTTCAAAGTTGCTGATGCGTTTGGCCTCGGCAATGGCATCAAAGAGCTTTTCGGGCAGGTCTAATTTGGCCAGCCTTGCAGCGGGCAAATCCAGCAGTTGGATGCCCAGCTTTTGCAGCGCATCGCTTTCCGCTTTGAGCTTAGAGCGGCTGCCATCAAACTCAGCTTTCAGCTCAACATCAAGCTCGCTGCCATCAGCCACAAACTCGCCTTTGACGTAATAGCCATTCGGGCCGCGCCCCGTTTTTGCGCCTCGGGTCATTTCTTTTCAGACCATTGAATACCGCCGGTGGCCCAGTTTTGGCGCGGAATGTCATAGAGCAACACGTCCACGCTTTCGGGCTTGGAGCCCAGGCTATCGACCACGGCTTGGGTGAGGGCTTTGACGAGGGCGGTTTTTTGCTCGGGCGTGCGG
>JANMDE010000517.1:0-2187 GCA_031376105.1 Variovorax sp.
TTGCCCCACGCGAATGCCGCTCTCCATCTGCCGCATGCCCGAAATCTCACCAATGATGTCGGCCATCGCCGCCAATTGCTCGCAGCCCAAGGCGCAAGTCTCCAAGACTTTGGGCGTGAGCTTCAAGCGATCCACCATCGGCGCAGCTAAGCCAGCGGCGACGGCACGCTCCAAATCTTTCGCGTTCTCCACAGCCAGAGAAGCGATCGAGTCGCGCAGCAGCGCAGCCAGCCGCTTCAAAGCTGCATTCTTCTGCACCGCCGGCGCACGCGCCATCTCAAACGCAGCGCGGCGAGCCTGTGCGCCTAGGGATTGCATCAGCTCAGGAGTAGAAATCGCATTCATCACGGTATTTTCTCACGCTCGCTCGCCTTTCATTGGGCTGCTCGTCGCTTTCAAGCTTCGCTGCACTCCTAAGCCGTCGCAGCTCTCTATACTTTAGGCAATCATTAAAAATCAATGTCATGAGCGACCCACTGGACAACAACCGATATTGCACATTCAGCATATGGCTGTTCGGGTTGCTGATGTGCTTTTTACTCACGCATGCAGTTTGGGCAAATTCGCCCGGCAAAAACGGCACACGGACGATCGCCACGACCAATACCGTGATCAACCAATTCACCACGATCACGTCAGCCGTCAGCGCAGGCGCAGGCACGATCACAGTGGCGAGTATCGCAGCGCTGAGCAGCGGCGAGGCCACGGGCGGCGGCGCTCTTGCCGCCGGCGATGTGATTTTGATTTATCAAGCGCGCGGTGCCAGTATCAACACCACCGACACCCCCACCTATGGCGACATCACCGCCTATGGCAATGCTGGTAACTATGAATTCCAATCGGTGGCCAGCGTGTCGGGTAACGATATCGGCTTAGCGCCGCTCAATGCTGGCGCAAGTTGTGGTGCAGGTGCGACCAAGCGCACCTACAGCGCTGGAGCGCAAGTGATCCGCGTGCCGCAGTATGCGAGCCTCACTGTAGGCGCTGGCGCAAGTGTCGCCACCAATGCTTGGAACGGCGACACGGGTGGCGTTTTGGCCATGCGCGTGCGAGACACGCTCACAGTCGACGGCACGATCACGGCTTCGGGTTTAGGCTTTCGAGGCGCACCGCAAGACGCGGGGGATCGCGGCTCCGGCGGTTTCACCAATCTGTTTTTTGCATCAGACGCCAATCCAGCCGGAGGTGCAAAAGGTGAGGGCATCGCGAGCGGCCCAGGAGGAACATTTGGTGGCGTAACGCTGACGTTCAGCAATCCCGGGGGTAATTTCGATATTGGCGCGCCTGCGAATGGCGGTGGCGGCGGTGGCTCTCATAACGGGGGCGGTGGCGGTGGCGCGAATGCAGCCACCAGCCTTGCGTTCTATTGCACGTCGGGCACCGCCACTTACACGCTGTCTGTCGGCGGCACCTCCTTCGTTTGGTGCGGCCAAGGGACAATGCCTAGCACGGTGGTGGGCAGCGTGGCTTGGACGCTCGACCCCGGCTATCGGGCCAACGGAAATGTGTTGACGGCTCATCCGGGCGGAGGACGTGGCGGATACACCTTCTCCAACAGCGACCAAACTGCGACCTTTTCAGGTCCTGGAATCACCGCTTGGGGCGGCAACCGCCGCCAAGCACTAGGTGGATGGGGCGGCAGGCCCTTGGCGCAAGATCTGCCCAACCGCGGGTTCTTCGGCGGCGGCGGGGCAGGGGCGGCCAACTCAGGCACTAACAGCGGCGCAGGCGCGCCCGGTGGTGGCATCATCTTTATTGAAGCCGGTGCACTGGCGGGCACCGGCGCTGTACTGGCCAATGGCAATACCGCGCCAAATACTTTGGGCAGCCACAACGACGCACCAGGCGGTGGTGGCGCAGGCGGTAGCATCATCTTGCGCGCGGGCAGCGGTAGCGTAGGCAGCATGCAGGCCAATGGAGGCAACGGCGGCAATCAACTCATCACCCTCGCTGAAGCCGAAGGCCCGGGCGGTGGTGGCGGGGGTGGCATCATCGCGGTGCTGGGCGCAGGCGGCTCGCAGGTGGCCAGCGCTGGCACGGGCGGCACCACGACATCCTCTTCCCTTACCGAATTTCCCCGCAATGGCGCGACCGACGGCAGCGCGGGCCTCACCGGTCAAGCTGCACCACCGCTCATTTTCCCGGTCAACCCTTGCGCTGGCTTGGCCATCACCAAAATCAACAACA
>JANMDE010000487.1:0-9661 GCA_031376105.1 Variovorax sp.
CTGCAACTGCCCCGCCGCCGCATCCCGCTGCGCTTCAATCTGCTTCGCCGTCACCGCGTACTTGCGCCAGAGGTTCTCCACCGCCGCCACGCAGGCCCGCTGGTCGGCGCGCAGGTAGTGTTGGAAGTTGCTCATCAGCACCTGGCCCAAACGCTGGATGATGATGACGCGGGCCTCGCCAGCGCTGATCTTCAGGCGGGCTTGGCTGACCAACGCGTCTTTCTTGTCGGTGGTGCTTTTGATGTGGGCTTTGAGGGTTTTGGCTTCGTCTTCCAGCGCCTTGTGGCGCGCCAGTTGCGCTTCGATGCGCTCGGCTTCCGCTTGAAAAGCCTTCCAGTCGCCCAGAGCCGCGTCGCGCTTGGCGGTTTTGGCCATGCCTTTGGCGTCTTTCAAGGCGGCTTTGAGCGACTTGACTTCATCGGCTGGCAAGACGCCCGTGTCTTCGGTGTCTTCAAAGTCTTCTTCGCTGGCGGCGGCAAACAGGGCTTGCAGCTCGGCCAAGCGGGCGTGTTGCGCCTCCAGCTCGGCCAGCACTTGGGGGAACTGGCTTTGCAGAATGTCGTCGTCCGGTATCAGTTCCGGGCCCCAGCCGCTGGCGGCGATGGACTTGAGGTCGGAGGCCAAGCTTTGGTAAAAATTGGCGAAAGCGCCGCGCACTTGGTAACGGGTGAGCAGAGATTGGCCCACAAACACGCGCTCAACACCCTCCAGCAATGCAGCCCGCACGGCATAAACATTGCGGCTGGTGGCATGCTGGTTGGTGGCATCGGGGGCGAGGGCTTCGATGATGGGCAGGTGTTGCTGCCACCAGCCGCTGAGCTGCTGCATGAACTCGGCTTGGCGTTTCAGCAAGCCGGGATGCTGAGCCACTTGTTCGGCAATGGCGCGTTGGTTGGCTAGGGCAGGTGCGAAGTCGGCATAGGTGGCATCGCGGGGCGTGAAGCTGCTCTCGCGCAGGCCGGGATAGTTTTGCCAAAAGTGAGCCAGCGCTTGGACTTCGCTCACAGGCACGCCGCCATGCAGATGGGCGCGCACATCATGCGGCTCGGGCGGCGGGGCGTTGTCTACGTAGCGGCGGATGTTGCAGTTGTAGTCTTCTGCTTTGATCTCGGCCACGGGCACGCATCTGGCGTAGGCGGGGATGTCTTGCCCTGCGCGGTAGGCGTGGACGATTTTGTCGATGTCTTCAGCGCGCAGGTGGTTTTGGGCTTTGCCTTCGCGGTATTCGCGGTCGGCGTTGATGAAGAGCACATGGCCGCGCTGCGCTGCGCCCGCTTTGTTGAGCACCAAGATGCAGGCGGGAATGCCCGTGCCATAAAACAGGTTGCCGGGCAGGCCGATGACGGCCTCCAGCACGCCGCCATCGATGAAATGCTTGCGCGCCTCGCGCTCTTCGCCGCCACGAAACAACACGCCGTGGGGCATGACGGTGGCCAGGCGGCCGTCGGCTTTGAGCACGGCGAGCATGTGCTGCACAAACATGAGATCGGCTTTTTTGCCTTTTTCGGGCATCCAGACCGGGAAACGGCCGGGAAAGAGCATGTCTTTCTTGATGTAGTTTTGGCTGAAAGGCGGGTTGGCCAGCACGCGGTCAAAGCGGCGCAGTTGGTTGGCTTCGTCTTTGTGCTGCGGCTCGCGCAGGGTGTCTTGCTGGCGGATGTCGGCATCGGGGATGCCGTGCAGCAGCATGTTCATCTTGCAGATAGACCAGGTGGTGCCGATCTTTTCTTGGCCGAAGAGGCGCACGTTGGTCGCATCTTGCCCCTTCTCGCGCACATAGTCGCGCACCTGAATGAGCATGCCGCCCGAGCCCACCGTCGGGTCATACACGCGCATGCCGTCTTCAGGGTCACAAATCTCCACGCAGATGCGCACCACTTCGGCAGGGGTGTAAAACTCACCGGCTTTTTTGCCAGCGGAATCAGCGAAGTATTTGATGAGCCATTCGTAGGCTGCGCCCAGCAGATCGGGAAACTCGAAATCACTGTCTTTGAGCGGGATTTTTTCGAAGTTTTGGATGAAATCGGCCAGGGTGTCGTCATCGAGCGTGGTCTGGCCGATTCTGCGGTTGAAGTTGATCGTGCCTTTGAGCACGTCTTGCAGGGCGTCGGCGTTGTCGTCTTCCAAAGCCTCAAGCGCCTTGTTGAGCGTGGAGCCGACGGTAACCTTGGTGTGTTTGAGGGCGGGCTGGCGTTTGCCGGATTCGTCTATCCATTCGTCGCTCCATCGGGAGCGGGGCGGCACATAGAAATATTTGCCGGAATACTGATCTTTGTCTTCCAGATTGTGGGCAATGTCTGCGGCGCTCAAGCCCGCTGCTTGCCCTTCGGCCTTGATTTGCTCGCGCCGCTCGTCAAACAGATCGCTGGCGCGCTTCAAAAACAGCATGCCAAAGATGTATTCCTTGTATTCGCTGGCATCCATGTTGCCGCGCAAAGAATCGCAGGCTGCCATGAGCAGGTTTTCAAGGCGGGAGAGAGTGAGTTTGGCGGTGGACATTGCGAGCAATGGTAGCGTAGTTTGTAGGCAAGAAAAAAGGCATCCGAAGATGCCTTTTTTAACTGCTTTTTATGCCGAAATCAGCCTCTAGCCGTCATAGAATCTGCGAAAGGTGCTATTGAATTTATAGTGCGCGTGGCTTGCTTTCGCTGTGGCTGCTCGCGTGCCGATGGAGGCACTTGATCGCCGATCAAAACCATTGGATACGCTGAATTTCACGGATGGTGAATTTTGAAGTTTGTAAACCTGCGCGAATTTGATGAAGCACCTGTGCGCTCACGGGCGGGGCAGCGTGATACACGCCTGTCCTCACTCGTTGCTCAATATCTCTGGCTTGCTCAATGCGCGCGCCCCTGTAATACACGTAGCTGTCATGCCGAATGCTAGGGTGGCAGCCGCCTGACAAAACACATGTGTTGTCGAAAAACACACTTGGGTTCGTTGGCACGCTGCTGATACCGACCAATGCCGTCACAACGACAGAGCCGTAGTCCTCTATCGCAATCGGGTCATTGAGGATGACATGTAGATGAAGACTCGGGCCCGATGGCACATGGAGCGCCGCGCCAGCCTGCAGCAGCCAGCCATTTTGCGAACCGATGCTCATCTCAGAGCGGATTGAAGCGAGGCTTGCTCTTGCATCCGAGCGATATACGCAGCGCTCACCTCTGGTGTAAGGCCTAACGATGCAAAAAAGTCTTTGGGTTGCATGGGCAGCATGGAGCCATCAGGATCTTGCCACTCGGGGCAATGGGTGTGCGTGTAGTCACGCAATTGAAAGCCTGTCATTTGGCCAAACTGCTGCCATGTCTCTTGCAAAATTTCTTCGTCGGCAGCGCTCAATGCCAACAAATCGGCTGGCGTTTTTCCGCGCTGCTCATCGCTCAATGCCAACATATGGTTGGCTCGATCAGCAATCCAGCTTTCCCATCCGCCGGCAGTTGATTCCATTTCCCCATTGATGAGATTCAATGTGACCGACATCACCGGGCCATGTGGCATGGATACCAAGCGATCGCCAACGATTCCTTCGCCAAATTGGAGCAATGCACTACGCTCCGACAAGTACATCAACTTCATGAGCTTGAGCACAGCCAATTGGCCGCCTGCCTGCATGAGAAAGTAGGCTGCGACTTGAGCTGCCTTCTTTTCGCTGAAGAGAGATTTGTACATGCTGTGATTATACCCAGTTACTGGATGCCATGCCTGATTCTACGCAAGCGAAAGCAAATTGCGTAGAGGGCAGACCTTCACATCGGCTTGATCATGACGTTTCCCTGAAATGAAAAAGGCATCCTAAGATGCCTTTTAAGCCGTCTATTTATGCCGAAATCGGCCTCTACCCGTTATAAATGCTGTGCAAAGTGCTATTGAATTTATAGCAAATCCTCACGCCAACACAGCTTCGCTCATTAAGCAGCAGCTTTCACCTTCAAGCGCCAAGCATGCAGCAGCGGCTCGGTGTAGCCGCTGGGTTGCGCTTTGCCTTTGAAGACTAAATCGCAAGCCGCTTGGTAGGCTGCGCCGATCTCAAAGCCGGCCATGTTTTTGTAGAGCGGATCGCCTTTGTTTTGACCGTCGACGACGCCTGCCATGCGCTTCAAGGTTTCTTTGATTTGCGCCTCCGTCACCACGCCGTGGTGCAGCCAGTTGGCCATGTGTTGGCTGCTGATGCGCAGGGTGGCGCGGTCTTCCATGAGGCCGATACCGTTGATGTCGGGCACTTTGGAGCAGCCCATACCCTGGTCAACCCCGCGCACGACGTAGCCCAAAATATATGAGGATGGCTACGTTAACTTGCTAAGGCGGCAATCGCTGTCCCTAGCATCGTGTAGGTTTCAAATTCGAGATCAAGAACCCAAGGCTCTGGCCACGCACTCCAGATCACCGCGACGACGCCGTAGGTTGGATTGATATAGATAAATTGTCCGTAAATACCTTGCGCTGTGTAGGCGCCTTCGTGGGGCGCAAATGAAGGATCGTTGGGGAAAGACCACCATTGATAGCCATAGCCGAGTGGGTAGTCGGGGTAAAGATTGCCGTGCCCTGTCAGCGCGTTGTCGGGTTGCCCAGCCAAAGCCTGCCAGCCGCTGGGTAGCGCGACGCCATTTGCACCGCCGTTCAGCATGAACATTCCCAAGCGGCCATAGTCGCGTAGCGTGGCGCTGAAGTTGTTTCCTCCCATCTCGATGCCACCGGGCGCGTCTAGCATCCAGTAGCCATCGGCCTGCATGCCTGCGGGCGCCCAGATTTTGCGTGACAGGTAATCGCTGAGATTGCCGCCGATGGCCGCAGCCAAAACTGCACCGAGCACATAGCTTTCACCAGTGCTGTAATTGAAGACGCTGCCTATTGGTGCGGCGCGTGCGCGACTCGTCATCAAATCGAGCACAGCGCCGGGGACGTTAGAGGAGAATGCTTGCACCAACGTGGCGATATCTGAATCGCCTGTGGTGGTGTATGCCTCGATCCACGCGACGCCCGAGCTCATGCGCAGCAGGTTGCGTATTGAGCATCCCGCATAGGCACTGGAACTCAAGGCGGGCAAGTAAGTTTCAACCGTGTCATCGAGGCTACGGATTCTGCCCTCTTGGAGTGCCAAGCCGATTAGCATGGAGGTGAGCGATTTGGCCACGGAAAACGATGTCCAGAGCGAGCTTTCTGTGTTGCCCATGGCATAGCGCTCCAACGCAACTTTGCCGTCTTGGAGGATCAGCAGACCTGTTGTGCGGCTTTTTGCCATGTAATCGGCAATTGACTTTGGCCCTGCTCCAGAATCGTATTGCAGACTGGCAAGAGAGGTGGCGTGTGCGGGCAAGGGGCTCACTGTTGCGCCGCGTGTGAAGCGTCTCGTGGCGTAGAGTCGATCCACGCCGCGATAGGTTGCTGCTTGATTTTCGGGCGTGACGAAGGTCAGACCTGGTGCGATGGATTCAAGCGATACAGCACCCTCGCCTCCTCCACAACCAGACAAGAGCCCAGCCGCTCCAAGGCTACCAGCTGCGCCGAGCGCTTGAAGCAGACGGCGGCGTGGTGCTGAAAAAAGAGTATCAGGTGGATTGAGTTGATTTTTTTGCATGACAAGCTTTGTAGTAATGGGGAAAGCTAGAATTTACGCAGTCCACTTGTTGCGGCATAGTTCTGCTCATGGAGAGCCCTCATATGCAGAGGGCGGCATTTTGAAAACAACATTTCCAGTTCAACTTGGCACGGCCATGCTCGAGAGCTTGGCCGCTGCCCTCGATGGCACGCGCGTGCAGACCTTTGAGCGCGGCATGGCCGCCTTACGTAAAAGTGTCCCCTTCGATGGCGCATGGTGGGGCTTGATCGAAGGCTCGCCGGAGGTGGTGGTTGCGCCCAGTTTCCATTTGGCTGGCTCGATAGGGCTGAGTGACGCTCTTCGCCAGGAGTACGCTGAGATGTGTGGCGACGACAGCTTTGCTGCTGCGGTCGCTCAGCATCCCGGGCGGGTTCTGCGGTGGTCTGGAACAGACGATGCGGTCGCGCAAATTGTGCAAGATTGGGTCAAGCGCCATCAGCTCGCGCATGGTGCGGCGATGTGCAGCCACGAAGTCTTCAGCGGCCAGTCTTTTGTGGTGGTACTGTATCGATTCGAGGGAGCGGAAGCTTTTAGTGATGATGAAGCCATCATGATGCAGTTTCTTTTGGGGCAGTTGGGCTTGCTTTGGAGCAAGAGCCTTCAGGAGATGTTCAGCGCCACAACGGCAGCGGCCTTGTCGGGTACTTTGCTCTCCAAGCCAGACGGAACACTGCTTTACTGCGGCTCCGACATGGCGCATCGGCTTGCAGCTGTGGGGTGGGATCAGCAAGGCCAGCGCGCGCCGTCCATATTGCTGCAATTTGCAAGTGTTGGGGGGCGCGTACGCGTTGGTAAGGATTGGGTGGTGGTCAGCTTAGATGATGAAGGTTTGCGAGCGCAACTTGCTTCAAACGAGCAAACGCCCCCATTGCCATCGCGGCTGCTGAGAGTTGCTGCGCTTTCTTGCGAAGGCTTATCAGCCAAGGAAATTGCACGCGAGCTAGCGCTCTCCCCCGCCACAGTACGCACCTATTTGCGCGATGCTTATGGCCAGCTTGGCGTGCGAAACAAGCTGGAGTTGCACAGCGCTATGCGACGCGGAGTCTCATAGCGGAGCAAACCTCTCTTTTGGATTGAATGACTACGCCGCCTTCACCTTCAAGCGCCAAGCATGCAGCAGGGGCTCGGTGTAGCCGCTGGGTTGCTGTTTGCCTTTGAAGACTAAATCGCAAGCCGCTTGGTAGGCAGCGCCGGTCTCAAAGCCGGCCATGTTTTTGTAGAGCGGATCGCCTTTGTTTTGACCGTCGACCACGCCTGCCATGCGCTTCAAAGTTTCTTTGATCTGCGCTTCGGTGACGACGCCGTGGTGCATCCAGTTGGCCATGTGTTGGCTGCTGATGCGCAGGGTGGCGCGGTCTTCCATGAGGCCGACGCCGTTGATGTCGGGCACTTTGGAGCAGCCGACGCCTTGGTCGATCCAGCGCACGACGTAGCCTAGGATGCCTTGGGCGTTGTTGTCGAGCTCTTTTTGTTTGTCTTCCGCGCTCCAGTTTGCGCCGCCGGCTTTCACGTCCACCACGGGGAATTGCAGCAGCTTGGAGAGGATGTCTTCGCGCAGCGCTTTGCCATCTTGCTTGGCAATGGATTTTTCCATTTGCTTTTGCAGCGCGGGCACGTTGACTTGGTGATAGTGAATGGCGTGCAGGGTGGCGCCAGTGGGGCTGGGCACCCAAGCGGTGTTGGCGCCAGCCAGCGGCTGCGACACTTTTTGCTGCAGCATCGCGGCCATCAAATCGGGCATGGCCCACATGCCTTTGCCGATTTGCGCTTTGCCGCGCAAGCCGCTTTGCAGGCCGACGATGACGTTGTTTTTCTCGTAAGAGGCCAGCCAGGCGGAGGTTTTCATGTCGCCCTTGCGCATGACGGGGCCGCCGAGCATGCAGGTGTGCATTTCATCACCGGTGCGGTCAAGGAAGCCGGTGTTGATGAAGGCCACGCGTGATTTGGCGGCGGCAATACAGGCTTTCAAGTTGACCGAGGTGCGGCGCTCTTCGTCCATGATGCCGAGCTTGACGGTGCTGGGTTTCAGGCCCAGAAGTTTTTCGACGCGGCCAAAGAGTTCGTCCGCAAAGCCCACTTCTTTGGGGCCATGCATTTTGGGTTTGACGATGTACACGCTGCCGGTGCGGCTGTTACGGAAGGCGTGGGATTTTTTCTTTTGCAGGTCGACCAAGGCGATGGTGGTGGTGACGACCGCGTCCAAAATGCCTTCTGGGATTTCTTTTGTCGAGCCGTCTTTCGCTTTGTACAAAATTGCTGGGTTGGTCATGAGGTGGCCAACGTTGCGGAGGAACAGCAAGCTGCGGCCATGGAGCTTGACCTCACCTTTGCCGCTTGGCTTGGTGTATTCGCGGTCTTTGTTCAGACCGCGCTTCAAAGTTTGGCCGCCTTTGTCAAAGCTTTCGGTCAGCGTGCCGTCCAAAATGCCAAGCCAGTTGCTGTAAGCCAGCACTTTATCGTCGGCATCGACCACGGCCACGGAGTCTTCCAAATCCAAAATCGTGGAAAGCGCCGATTCCATCGCGATATCGGCCACGCCTGCGGCATCGGTGCTGCCGATGCGGTTGGTTTTGTCGATGCTGATTTGCAAATGCAGGCCATTGTGTTGCAGCAGGATGGCGCTGGGCGCAGCGGCATCGCCTTGGTAGCCGATGAACTGCTTTTTATCTAGTAGATGAGTTTCTTGGCCATTTTTAAAAGAAATCAGCAGTTCGCCCTTATAAACCTTATAAAGTTTGCTATCAGAATGTGAGCCCTTCACGAGCGGCGCGCACTGGTCGAGCAAATAGCGGCCTTGGCGCACGACTTCTGCGCCGCGCGCTTCGTTGTAGCCGGGGCCTTTTTGCAAACCGCCAGCTTCCGAGATCGCATCGGTGCCATACAGCGCGTCATACAGCGAGCCCCAGCGGGCGTTGGCGGCGTTGAGCGCATAGCGCGCGTTCAAAATCGGCACGACGAGCTGCGGGCCCGCGAGCGTGGCCAGCTCGGCGTCCACATTTTTCGTGCTGACTTTGACGTTTTTCGGCTCAGGCACGAGGTAGCCAATTTGCTTCAAGAATTTTTGGTAAGCCGCCATAGGCTTGCCAGCCGAGCTTGACGATTGACCTGTGGTCAAAGGGCCCGGGTTGGCAGTGTGCCAAGCGTCCATCTCAGTTTGAATGCGGTCGCGCTCAGCGAGCAGGGCGATGTTTTTTGGAGCCAAGTCTTGCACGATCGCGTCAAACCCCTTCCAGAATTTGTCCGACTTCACGCCAGCGGTGGGCAGAACCTGGGTTTCGATGAAGTCATGCAAGTTGGTGGCCACTTGCAGGGAATGCTTATGAGTGCGGTTGGTCATGGTGGTCTTTCAGAAATGAAACGGTCAACAAGTTAAGAGAAGAAATTAAAAACATCGCGCAAGCTCGTGCCAGTGCGGGTTGGTGGCAGGCCGATTTCCTCCGCTGGCATGCCCGCGCGGTTGACCCAGAGGGTGCGGTAGCCAAACCAGGTGGCGGCCATGGCGTCCCAGCCGTTGGAGCTGACGAAGAGCATTTGTTTGGGTTGCAAGCCGGTGGCATTTGAGCCGAGGGCGTAGGCGTCGGGGTGGGTTTTGTATCTGCGGATGCTGTCGACGCTGATCACGTGATCGAGCACGTCGGCCAGCCCTGCGGATTTGACGGCCACTTCGAGCATGGCGGGATCGCCGTTGGAGAGGATTCCCGTGACGATGCCGCGCTGCTTCAAGGCCAGCAGCACCTCGCGGTTTTCCGGGAAAGCACTCAAGTGCCGATATTGATTCATCAGCGTTTGGACGGCTGAATCGGTGTTTATTAAGTCAAATGCGCCACTTGCCTTTATAGAATCTGCATTGCTAGCTATTAATTTAATAGCATAGCGGAGCGCGCGTTCGGTCAGCTCCCAAAACGGGATGTAATGTGCGCCGTGATTGGAGGTTGTCACCAATCTTGAATACTCAATCTGTTTGTCGCGCCACACGTGCGCCAGCCGCTGCCCCTGCCCAGGGAAAAGCTGCTCCGCAGCCAAACTCACGCTGTACACGTCAAACAGCGTGCCGTAGGCGTC
>JANMDE010000106.1:0-3466 GCA_031376105.1 Variovorax sp.
GGCCGTCCACGTCAGTTGTACACGGGCTCAATCAAGCGCGATGTGATGCCTATTGGTAAGCGCTGATCGCAACCCAGCCCCAACAAAACGCCCTTGCGCTTTCAGCCAAGGGCGTTTTTCATTGAGTTGTTTTTTTAGGAGTGCGGTAGCCCTTGCTTAACGCCTAACGACAGCATCGCCTGGGGCGAAATCAGCGCTGCGAATGTTGTTTTTGCTGAGGTATTCGCGCATCACACCGGCATCTACGAAACCGGTGTTGACATAGCCGGGATGGTCGGTGAGTTTGGGATAGCCGTCACCGCCATTGGCTTGGAAGTTGTTCAGTGCCATACGATAGCTTTTAGCGGGGTCGATGGCAGCGCCCTTGATGGTGGCCGATGTCACCGCGCCGCCCTCAATCACCAGCCGCACACCCGCAAATTGCGCGAATGCTCCCGAGCCCGCCGTCATCTTGGCGGCAGCGTTTAAATAACGGATCAACTCTGCGCCCGTGAAGGTGACGTGCGTGAGCATGTTGCCAAATGGCTGCACTTTGAGCACGTCTTTGTAGGTGAGTTTGCCGGCGGGCATGGAATCACGGACGCCGCCGGAATTCATGATGGCCAGATCTGCATTTGCCTTTTGCATCATCACGCTGGCAATGAACACGCCCATATTTGTCGGTTGGCTGCGCACGCGCTCGCGGCTGCCATCCAGCGCCCCATCGCTCTCGCCCACCACCACATCCAAAGCGGCGCGCCCTTTGTCTTGGAAAGGCGCAAGCATGGCGAGCATAGAGGCATCTTCCTTGATCTCAGGCGTGTAGGTTTGCTTGGTGTCTTTGCCATCCGTGCCTTTCACGGTGCGCTTCAAATTCACCGGCAGCAGCGCGTATTTCACGAGTTTGAATTCGCCATTGGCATATTCAAAATCGGCTCTCCCGACATATTTGCCCCACTCATGTGCCTGCACAATCCAAGTGCCGTTTTGGCGATCTGGGGCGCAAGCCGTTCCGGGAATATATTCATCGTTTCGGCGGGATGCGCCCAGTTGCTCCAACATGCAAACTGGGTTTTGGCTGTGTCCGCCCACAATCATGTCGATGCCTTTGACTTGCCGCGCCATTTCAACATCACCGGCCGCATTCACGCCGCTTTTGCCGTTCGTGTAATGGCCCATATGTGTTGCAGCGATCACAATATGCGCTTGCTTGCGCAGATCGGGCACTAATTTGGCCGCTTCGTCGGCAGGTTTTCTAAATTCCAATCCTGCGGTGTTGGCGGGATCGGTCATTTTCTTGGTGTCGTCGGTGGTGAGCCCAAGCACCGCGATCTTCAAACCGCCACGGTCAAACAATTCATAAGGTTTGTACAAGCGCTGGCCGTCTTTGTAGATGTTGGCCGACAGCATAGGAAAGCCAGCCCATTGCATTTGCTTGGCTAACACTGGCAAGGGCTTGTCAAACTCATGGTTACCCAAGGCCATGGCATCGTAGCCAATGAACTTCATACCTTTGAAGTCGGGCTCAGCATCTTGCGTGTCGCTCTCAGGCACGCCCGTGTTGATGTCGCCGCCGTCGAGCAAGAGGATGTGGCCACCGGCGGCTTTCACCTCGGCGCGCACACCGTCGATCAGTGTTTTGCGAGCGGCCATACCGTATTCACCATCGGAGTTTTTCCAGAAACGTCCGTGGTGATCGTTGGTATGAAGGATCGTGAGCTTCACAGGCCCTTGTACGGGCGCAGGCCCGCTAGCGCAAGCGCCCAGCGTGGCCAAAGCGAGAATAGAAAGAGTCGTAGAGAAGGCGCGCATCGTGATCTCCGTGAAGGTAAATCAGTATTGCATAAAACAGCCCTGCGTTGCGGGCATGTGCGCGCAGTTGACCCGAAAGGTCTACTGCGCGACCAGCTTCACCGCCCCGGCAAACGTAAAAAACGCCAGTACCGTGCTGAACAAAATGATGCGGGCAATGCGCCCTGTGTTGGCCTCAAATTTCTCAGCGAGCAAAGCCACGTTTGAAGCGGAAGGCAGCGCTGCCACCAGCACGATCACAGTCAGCGCAAACCGATCCAACGGCACACCCAGTGTGATCGCTGTGCTGCCCACCATCAACACCAAGAGCGGATGCAACACCAGTTTCATCAGCGCCAAGGGCACGTAGTCTATGGCGGGAACAGGCGGTGCATGGCCAGCTAGCGCCATAATTTGCGAACGCGCCAACACCGCACCAATGGTAAAAAGCGCCACCGGCGAGGCGCTGTCGGCCAGCAAACCCAAGGTTTGCGTCATCGGTGCTGGCAGTTGCAAACCCAGCCAGGAGGCGAATGCGCCCGACAAGATCGCCCAAGGCATCGGGTTCGAGGCCACGCCCTTGAGGGCATTCTTCGCAGCCAGCTTAGGCCCGCCTTGGCCAGCGCCGATCCGTGACAGGGCAATACACAGCGAACTGGTGATCACCAAATCCACCACAATCGTCACAATCGCAGGCCCAGCCGCTTTAGTGCCCAAGAGCGCCACCAGCAGGGGAATTCCCATAAATCCCGTGTTGGGAAAAGCAGCCACCAAAGCGCCAAACGACGCATTGTTCCAATCGATGCGTGAGGATAGCGTCACGCAGACGCTAAATGCCACCATGATCAGCGCACACAGCAAATACACCCCAAACACCGCGCCATCCAGCAGCTGCGCAATCGGGGTCGAGCTGCCAAAGCGATACAGCATGCAAGGCAGCGCAAAGTAAAGCACAAAGCCATTGAGCCCCGCAATGGCCGACTGCGGCAACCAAGACCACCGCGTCGCCACATAGCCAGCCAGCACAAGCGCGAAGAAGGGGAAGGTAACGAGGAGGATTTGCAGCACGTCAATATTGTCTCAGTCTTCAGCCGAGCAGTATGGCCAACTACTAAATATCAGTGATCAGCCCCATGCCGCCGATAATCACCCCATGACCCACTCCACCAGCCTCGCCAGTTTTGACCAACTGAGCCTCCCGCCTGCCACCATCGCCAACCTCACGGCTTTGGGTTACACACAAATGACCCCAATTCAGGCCGCTACCCTGCCGCTGGCGCTTTTAGGCAAAGACATCATCGCGCAGGCCAAGACCGGCAGCGGCAAGACGGCGGCTTTCGCTTTGGCTTTGCTCGCCAACCTCAACCCACGCCGCTTCGCTGTGCAAAGCTTGGTGCTTTGCCCCACGCGCGAGCTGGCCGACCAAGTGGCCACCGAAGTGCGGCGGCTGGCGCGGGCGCAAGACAACATCAAGGTTGTCACGCTGTGCGGCGGTGTACCCCTGCGCGGGCAGACGGCCTCTCTTGAGCATGGCGCACACATCGTGGTGGGCACGCCAGGGCGCGTGATGGACCATCTGGAGCGCGGCAGCTTGGCGCTGGATGCGATGAACACGCTGGTGCTGGATGAAGCCGACCGCATGCTCGACATGGGCTTTTTTGACGATATCACCGTGGTGGCTAAAAAATGCCCCAAG
>JANMDE010000002.1:0-1731 GCA_031376105.1 Variovorax sp.
CGACCAAAGCGTTTTGCAACTTTTGGCCAATGTCAAGCGTGAAGATTTTGTGCCGCTGGCTTACAAACAAGTGGCCTTCACCGACATGGAAATTCCTTTGCAACCCGGCGGCAAGGATGGCCTTTCCATGCTCGCCCCAAAAGTCGAAGCGCGCATCTTGCAAGATTTGGCCGTTCATAAACACGAAAAAGTGCTGGAAATCGGCACGGGCAGCGGCTACATGGCGGCCCTGATGGCGCATAAAGCGCAGCGCGTGATTTCGCTGGAAATCAACGAAGCGCAAGCATCAATAGCCTGTGAGAATCTGCAAAAAGCAGGCATTCACAATTGCGAAGTGCGCTGCACTGATGGCTCTAAAGTGGATCTGAGCGTGGACGGCCCATTCGATGTGATCGTGCTCTCGGGCTCGGTGGCCAGCATTCCTGCGAGCCTGAAAGCTTTGCTCAAACCCGGTGGCCGCTTGGCCGCAGTGGTGGGCGATGCGCCCGTGATGTGCGCCACTTACGTGAGTAAAGGCCAAGACGGCAGCAGCGTGACCACCCAACCTTGGGACACCTTCGCGCCGCGCCTGCTGGGCTTTGCTGACACGCCCGTGTTCAGCTTCTGATATTTGCTTCCTCTCCCGCACCGCATGATTCCCCAAATTCGCCCCGCAGCATTCAGCCAATGGCTGGTGTCGCAAAGCGGCATCACGCCTGTGGTGCTGGACGTGCGCGAGCCGTGGGAAATATCCACAGCCAGCGTGAAGCCACTGGCAGATGCACCCGCGTTTGACGTGCTGCTGATGCCCATGCAAAGCATTCCGCAGCGCCTGCAAGAATTGCCACAAGACCGCCCGATTGCCTGCCTTTGCCATCACGGCATACGCAGCCAGCAAGTGGCCGCATTTTTACTGAATCGCGGGTTCGAGAACGTGGTCAACATCGCCGGCGGCATTGCCGCTTGGAGCCACGAGTTGGATGCCAGCGTTACCGCTTATTGAATTTTTCGTCTATCAAGAGGATCACCATGTAATTTCCCCGTCTGCCCAAAACAGCTGTTTCTACCGCCGTGTTGATGGCAAGCAGCATGCTGCTCCACGCAGGCGCTGCGCAGGCACAAAGCCTCACCGAGCTCTACCAAGCGGCCAGCACCTATGACGCCACGTATCAAGCCGCTAAATCGCAATACGAGGCCAACCTCGCGCGTGCTGAGCAAGCCAAAGCGGGCCTGCTGCCCACCGCCAACCTATCTGCCCTTATCAACCGCAGTAAGTTTGAAAACAACAACCCCAAGGTAGATCGTAGCTTCGGCGCACAAGGTGCCACCGTGAGCGCCAACCAACCCCTCTATCGCCCGGCCAACCGCGCCACAGCAGCCCAAGGGGAGCGCCAAGCTGAACAGGCTAAATCCGCTCTGCAAACCGCGGAGCAAGATCTGATTGTTCGCGTCTCGCAAGCTTATTTCGACGTGCTCGCCAGTCAAGACAGCCTGACCTTCGTCAAAGCCCAGAAGGCCGCTGTGGCCGAGCAGTTGGCTGCTGCCAAGCGTAATTTTGAAGTCGGCACCTCCACCATCACCGACACCCGCGAAGCCCAGGCTCGCTTTGATCTGGTGATTGCGCAAGAAATTGCAGCAGAAAACGATCTGCGCGTGAAGAAAATCGCGCTCGATCAGCTCGTGGGCAAACCAGGCACTGCGCCCAAAGCGCTCGCATTGCCCTCCAAGCTGCCCGATTTGCTGCCCGCTGAC
>JANMDE010000023.1:0-3247 GCA_031376105.1 Variovorax sp.
ATCCTGCATTGGCACCGCTTCGCGCTCAAAATCAATCGCGCCCGCCACATCGCATGCGCTCACGCAGCTGCGATGGCTTTTGCATTTGCCTAGGTTGATTTGAAAATCGAGAGAAATCGCCTGCTCTGGGCAAGCCACCACGCAGGCATTGCAGCGGGTGCATAAATCCAGATCAATCGGATTGTTTTTCTGCCAATCGAGCTTGAAAGCACCCAGCCAGCCGCTGAGCTTGTCTAGTTTGCCTGCGAGCACAGGATATTTACGTTCTTGAGGATAAAAAGAGCTATTCGCCCTTATAGAATCATCATAGTTTGCTATTGAAAAGATAGTGACGCTGAGCGTATCTGAGAGCATATCGGCCAGCTGTGTGGCTTGCACCAGCTCGCCAATAATGAGCAGACGGCCCTCACTTTTGTAAGTCACGGTTGGCACCGGGTCAGGCTCAGCCATTTGTGCGGCGGCCAGTAGCGCGGCGATTTTTGGCATGGCTTTGGACGCGTCCGCACTCCAGCCGCCGGTCTCGCGGATGTTGACGAACTTGATCGGGAAGGTCACCCCAGCGCGCGCGCCCTCGGTTTCATCTGCCAACGCAGTAAACAGGCGCTGCTCTTGGGTGCAAGCCACCGTTACATCATCACTTGCCTTGATGGCTTTTTGAAAACCACTCGCTTGCCTGCGACACAGCGTGGTGTGCAGTGTCAGCTCTTCATCCAGCGCGAGGGAGAGCGCTTTCTTGTCCAGCGGCATTGTCTGGTTGCAGTTGCAGATCAGGGTCGTCATATTCGTTGGGTTTCGCGTCGGCAGCGGCTACAGGGCTGCCAGTAGCGCCCTGCTCTTGCGCAGCAATGGTGTGATTCGGAACTTCAGGCTCAGACTGTGCCACGTTTTGCAGCTCTTCTTTCTCCGCATCTTCCCGTGCTTTTTTCTCTGCGGCTTCTTTTTCTTCCTCATCCCAGAAACCCAAAAACCGCGTTACCGCCATTTTTCGCAGCATCTCGGGCGGCAGCGGATCGGGCTTGGAATAGTCGTCCACATAGATGTCCATCATGTCCATCGTGTTGAAATGCGGGTCTTTGAAGAGCTGCTTCATCGCTGCGTTTTTCACGTCAGGCGACACGTCGGCACGCATGAAGGGTTTGAAGTCTGATTCTGGCGTGAGGCTGCGCGTATCTTCTAGGGTGGGTGCAGGCGGCTTGGTTTCTGGCTCTGCCGGAGGCGCACCGCCTGCTATTGAATCAGTAGCATTCTTATAAGGCTCTATAAGGGGAAGAGCCTGATTTTGTTTAAATTTTTCATTTTCAAGCAGGCTGGCGGGTGTTTTAGCGGGCGGCTCAGGCTCTGCCAACGGTTTGCCACTGCGCAGCGCCTGCTTGCGCTGTGACCACCGCGATAAAAAGCCGTCGCCTTCAACTGGCCCATCACGCTGCGCCATCTTGCCCACCATATTTCTTACCCGCGCTGATGCTCACTGGGTTGCCAAAGCGATCTTCCAGCCTTTTAAAGCTCTCTGGGCGCTTGCGCTTCTTCGGCTCAGCCACGAAATACTCTTGCGCGAACTCCGCCACCCACTGCGCAATCTCAGCTGGGCAAGGTACTTGTTCCACCGTCTCTTGCGCATCCAGCCAGCGCCCCGCATCGTGATACGAGAGGCTCACAGCCTGCGGCACGGCAATCAACTCATCGCTCAAACCCAATTCCTCTTCCATCCGCCACATCACAAACCAGCAAGGCTGCTCGGTGGTGGCATTCAGGTAATAGCCTTCAGCATCGTCTCGGAAAAGTTGCACAGTCATCGCCGGAAACAGCCAATGCGCGCCATCGTCCCCCTTGTGGAGCAAACGCGGCTTTTCTCCAAACCCGCCCTCATCCAATGCCACGTCATGCAGTTTCCACCGCCAATCCAACCAACGCGCAGCCGCCCCTGTCAAGCGCTCTTTGCGCATCGTGACGGCGACTTGGACGGTGGGGCGGGAATTTTGCTGTAGCTCTGACATGCTGGGATGTTAGCCCAATACCACCCGCATCCCCGTCGCTAATCTGAGCTGCGCAATCTTCAGAAGCGTTCAAAGCACACCCCGCCTCAACTTTGTATGATGCAGCCAACAAAGGAGCATTATGAACAAGCAAGCCATCAGCATCGACATCGTGAGCGACATCGTCTGCCCATGGTGCTACATCGGCAAACGCCGCTTGGAAGCCGCCTTGGAGTTATTTGCAGAGCAGCATCCCAATGAGCCCGCGCCCGCCCTGCGCTGGCTGCCGTTTCAGCTCAACCCTGATCTGCCGAGCAGCGGCATGAGCCGTGCCGATTATTTGCAGCGCAAATTTGGTTCATCGGATGGTGGCGGCATGTATGAGCGGGTGAGTGGCGAAGGAAAAAAAGAAGGCTTGGACTTTGATTTCGCCGCGATTGCACGTCAACCCAACACCCTCAAAGCGCATGCCTTGGTGGCCGCTGCGCTGCCACTGGGGATGCAAGCGCAGGTAAAAGAAGAGCTGATGAAAGCCTACTTTTGCGAAGGCGCAGACTTAACGCTAGACGCCCAGCTGCTTAGCATCGCCACCCGCGCAGGCATGCCGCCCGAGGCCGCGCACGCCGTGCTGCAAGACGCGGCCACGCAGCAAGAAGTCGCCGAGCAAGATGGCGAGCTGCGCCGCATCGGCATCTCGGGTGTGCCGTATTTCATCCTAAACCGACAAATCGGCGTGTCTGGCGCCCAAACTCCGGAGAACTTGTTGGCTGCGATGGAGCAGGCTTTGGTACCTGATCAGGCCCGATTTCTCAAGCTATTTTGGCCTATCGCCCTTATAGAATATGCTTAGAGTGCTATTTAAATGATAGTGTCTCAATCTCGTATTACCGAACCCAAGGCGCACGCCGCCCCACACATTTCTCCAGCGCATCCATCTCATCATCGGTGTGGGTTTCAAACGGCGCTGGCATGATCCATTTGCCCTCCACCGGCTCATTTGGGCAAAACCGGGGCGAGTGTTGGGTGGCAGCCACGATGGCAGACTCTCCGGTGCGCACGCTGGTCAGCTCCACCTCGCCATGGCAGGTGCAGAAATACAAGCCCTCGCCACGGGTTTCCATATAGGTGCCGGTGCCGCGAATTCCAATGGTGGCGGTTGAGGTCGATATCTGCACGCGATCCGCACTGCGCTTGCCAAACGCTGCGCCCACAGCCCCGGTCACCAAACGCAGTGCGCCCACAATGCTGATTTGGTTGGCGTTGGGTTGAAGCAC
>JANMDE010000057.1:0-6081 GCA_031376105.1 Variovorax sp.
GCCATCGCGCAGCACCTTCGCGCGCGGCGCGGTCATCTTGCGCAACGCCGCGATGGACTTCTCCGCGCTGAACTCCTGGTAAATGCCAATCACGGCGTTGAGCACGACGATGGCGAGGATCGCAATCGCGTCCACGCCTTCACCCCGCGCGCCGCTGATGACGCCGGCCACGATGAGAATCCAGACGATGAGGTTCTTGAACTGTCCGAGAAAAATCGTCCACGGGCTGATCGATATCTAAGTGCACCATCACGCCTTTGTTCTTTGCTTGCAGACTATGAGGCGTGACGGTTTCGTCAGCCCACTGCAACAATGAAAAGGCGACACTCTCCAAGGACACCCTGCCTGCCTCTATCTTGGAAAAATCGAGCACATCGTTAAGCAGCTCAAGCAGAGCAACGGAGGACGATTGCATCAGTTGCAGATAGTTTATCTGCTCGTCATTGAGTGGTGTTTTGCGCAACAGGCTGGCCAGCCCCATAATGGCGCTCAGAGGGGTGCGGACCTCATGACTTAGGTTCGCCAAGAATTCATCTTTGGCTCGGGTGGCGACGCCAGCCTGCTCGAGTGCTGTGCGCAATTGATGCGTTTGGCGTTCAACCTCACCTGCCAGCTCGCTTGATGCTTTGCGCAACGCTTCATTGCTTTGGTAAAGCTCAAGGCTACGCTCTTCCAAGAGCTTTTCAGCGACACGACGCGCCTGTCGCTCTCGCTCAACCCGCGCCTGTAGACGTTCAACTAAGCTAACGCCTCCAGGCTCTTCAGCCATGGCGCTTCACAGAAAAATCAACCGCCACACCATTTGCTTGCTTGATCGGGCTGCTGCGCGATACAAGCAGTTCGCATTGATAGTGCTCGGCACAGCCTTTGATCAAACCAAGCGCTAACGCGGAAAAATCATGTACTGAGCGATAGTTCATCGCGATTTCGTCCACTGCAATGCGCTGCGTTTCAAACTCAGGAAGCTGGGCATCAGGGTATAGCTTTCTGACCTCGGTATGAACGATCGTCTCAATCCCCATGAGGAATTCCAACGGATCTGTGGTCGAGTCCATGAACTGGGGATAGTTTAGGTAAAACCGCCCGAACAAGTGATGTCCAAAAGCCTCCAATAATCCATCCACGCTCAACTGGGTACGGTTCGACATCGCCGCAACCAAGGCGACCATCTCAGAATGTGGATAGGTACCTACACTGGTGTAAGCACCGCCGTGCGGTAGGCGAGCGTCTGTGATCATATCGTCAACCAGCTCTTCGCTAAAACGCTGTGCGACCATATCCAGAAACTCTGTGAAAACAATCCCCTTCATTCTGTAGCTCCTCAATAAAGTGTACCAAGCATACCTGAGTGGGCGTTTTCGGCAGCAGAATTCTCGTCAAAATAGCAGTACGGCCCACCGCATCGTTAAAATTCGTCTATGTCTGAAACAATGAAACCCGCCCAGCCCGGCTTAGAAGCCCTCGCCAAATCTTTCGACCCCAAACCCATCGAATCTGTTTGGGGGCCTGCTTGGGAAGAGCGCGGCTACGGGCAAGCGGGCTCGCGTGGTACAGGCCAGCCCAGCTTCGATGCAGCAGCCAAGCAAGAGAATTTCTCGATTCAATTGCCGCCGCCCAACGTCACGGGCACGCTCCACATGGGGCATGCTTTTAATCAGACGATCATGGATTCACTCACGCGCTATCACCGCATGAAGGGCTTTAATACGGCTTGGATTCCTGGCACCGATCATGCAGGCATTGCGACGCAGATCGTGGTAGAGCGGCAGTTGCAAGACAAAGGGCAAACGAGACACACGATGGGTGCGACTCCATCGGAATCACGCAAGAATTTCGTTGCTCGCGTATGGGAATGGAAAGAAGAATCGGGTAACACCATCACCACGCAAATGCGCCGCATGGGCGCGAGCGTGGATTGGAGCCGCGAATATTTCACGATGGATGAGAAGCTCTCAAAGGTCGTCACCGAAACTTTTGTGCGCCTGTATGAAGAAGGCCTGATTTATCGCGGCAAGCGTTTGGTGAATTGGGATCCAGTGCTGAAAAGCGCGGTGAGCGATTTGGAGGTTGAAAGCCAAGAGGCGGACGGCAAGATGCATTACATCTTGTACCCGTTCAGCGATGGCCCGCAGATGGTGGATGGCGCTCTGGTGCGCGGTTTGCAAATCGCCACCACGCGCCCCGAGACGATGCTGGCCGACGGGGCGCTCTGCGTGCACCCCGAAGACGAGCGATACAAGCATTTGCTCGGCAAGATGGTGGATCTGCCATTGTGTGACCGCGCCATTCCCATCATTGCGGATGATTTTGTGGATCGCGCTTTCGGCTCGGGCTGCGTGAAGATCACCGGTGCCCATGATTTCAACGACTACGCCTGCTCGCAGCGCCACAACCTGCCGCTGATCACGATCTTCACGCTGGATGCCAAGATCAACGAAAACGGCCCTGCTGCCTACCAAGGGATGGATCGCTTCGTCGCGCGCAAAGCTTTGCTCAAAGATTTGGAAGCGCAAGGCTTTTTGATCGAGATCAAGCCCCACAAACTCATGCTGCCGATTTGCGCCCGCACGGGCCAGGTCGTAGAGCCAATGCTCACCGATCAATGGTTTGTAGCCATGACAAAACCAGATGCAGCCGGCGTATCTATTGCGCAAGGTGCTATTGATTCAGTAGCATCTGGCGAAGTGACATTTATACCTGAGCAATGGGTGAACACTTACAACCAGTGGATGAACAACATTCAAGATTGGTGCATCTCGCGCCAGCTCTGGTGGGGCCATCAGATTCCGGCTTGGTATGACGACGCAGGCAACGTGATCGTTGCTCGCACGCAAGCGGAAGCGCAGGCCAAAGCGCCGGGCAAGACTTTGAAACGCGATGAAGACGTGCTCGACACGTGGTATTCGTCCGCACTCGTGCCGTTTTCTACGATGGGCTGGCCAGCTCAGACGGATGCCGCGACTGACGACTACAACCTCTATCTGCCCTCTTCCACTCTCGTGACGGGCTACGACATCATCTTTTTCTGGGTTGCCCGGATGATCATGATGACCAAGCATTTCACGGGGCGCGTGCCGTTCAAGCACGTGTACATCCACGGCCTGGTGCGCGACTCGCAGGGCAAGAAGATGAGCAAATCAGAGGGCAATGTGCTCGATCCGGTGGATTTGATCGACGGCATCGAGCTCGCTCCCTTGCTAGAAAAGCGTACCACCGGCCTGCGCAAACCCGAAACCGCGCCGCAAGTGCGTAAAAACACAGAAAAAGAATTCCCAGAGGGCATTCCCGGCTACGGTGCGGATGCATTGCGCTTCACCTTCGCCGCGCTCGCCTCTCTCGGCCGCAACATCAATTTCGACAGCAAGCGCTGCGAAGGCTATCGCAATTTCTGCAACAAGCTTTGGAACGCCACGCGCTTCGTCTTGATGAATTGCGAAGGCTATGACTGCGGTTTGAAAGACCACACCAAAGAACAATGCCAGCCAGGAGGCGAATTCCACGGCTACATGGCGTTCAGCCAAGCCGACCGCTGGATCGCTTCCAAGCTACAGCAAGTTGAAGCAGAAGCGGCGCAAGGCTTTGCAGACTACCGCTTAGACAACGTGGCCAACACGATTTACGACTTCGTATGGAACGAGTTCTGCGACTGGTATTTGGAAATCGCAAAAGTGCAAATCCAAACTGGCACTGAAGCTGAGCAACGCGCCACACGCCGAACGCTGATCCGCACGCTTGAATGCATCATGCGCCTCGCGCATCCGATCATTCCCTTCATCACCGAAGAGCTGTGGCAGATCGTTGCGCCCGTGGCTGGTCTCAAAGGCGAATCAGTGGCCGTAGCGCGCTACCCCCAAGCCCAGCCCGAGAAGATTGATCCAGTAGCCATCGCCCACGTCGCCAAGCTCAAATCCATCGTCGATGCCTGCCGCAATCTGCGAGGTGAGATGAACGTCAGCCCCGCGCAGCGCCTGCCTTTGCTGGTCTCAGGCGATGCGGAGTTCATCAACGCCAACGCGGCCGTGCTTAAAGCCTTGGCCAAGCTGTCGGATGTCAAAACATTCGCGACCGAGACGGAATGGGCCGAGGCCAGCGGTGCATCGCCCGCGGCGATGGTCGGCGATGCGCGCATGTCAATCTTTGTGGAAGTGGACGTGGTGGCCGAGAAAGCCCGCCTCACCAAAGAAATCACGCGCCTTAACGGAGAAGTGATCAAAGTCAACACAAAGTTGAGCAACGAAGCCTTCGTCGCCAAAGCCCCAGCTGTAGTGCTCGATCAAGAGCGCAAGCGCTTGGCCGATTTTTCTGCCACGCTTGAGAAACTGCGCGTACAGGTCAAGCGACTCGCTTGACACGATCTACAAACTGCTATCAAAAAAATAGCTAGCCACGCATGTTCTGCGACGGCTAGCTTTCGATTTGGCTTTAAAAAGCTTGGGGTCAGCGTCTGCGCATCACATGAATGAAATCGGCGCCCATGGTTTGCTGCTCAATGAGTTCATTGCCTGTTTGCTTGGCAAACGCTTGGAAATCACGCACGGAACCGGGGTCTGTGGCAATCACTTTGAGCATTTGGCCGCTGGCCAGCTCGGCTAAAGCCTTCTTAGCCTTCAAGATGGGCAGTGGGCAGTTGAGGCCACGGGTGTCGAGTTCTTTGTCGATGTTCATGATGAATTTAGTGGGTCAGATCAGAATGATTTAGGCATCGCAGACTGCGCAAAGCCGACAGGTCGCATTATCGCTTGCTCCACTCGACAAATTCCGGCTCGATGCCTTTGACCTTTTTCAGCCATTCGGCCATCGCGTATCCTGTGCCCGCTGGCCAGCATTTGATACTGTCGTAATCAAACAGCTTGTATTCCGCCAACTCAGGCGACAAGGCCACTTCGCCATGCGCCACCACATGGTAGGCGATGATGACTTGATTCATGCGTTGAAAGTCATAGACACCCACCAAATTGACTTCGCTGCAATCCAAATTCGTCTCTTCCTTCACCTCACGCGAGATGCCGCCTTGCGGCGTTTCTCCCGCCTCCATAAAACCCGTGATCAGCGCGAACATCTTGCCCGGCCAAGCAGCATTGCGAGCTAGCAAGATTTGGCCTTTGTATTCCACTATCGCCGCGAGCACAGGCGTGGGATTATTCCAGTGCGTGTAGTTGCAGGCGGGGCAGCGCAGCCGCTCTTTCGCGCCGCCATCCTCCATTTGAGTGATGGGGGAGAGCGGTGTGGCGCATTGAGGGCAAAATTGAAAGGCGGAACTCATTCTTTACCTACTATGAATTAAATAGCAAACTTCTTATATTTTATAAGGGCAAGCGGCCGATTTTTCTTAAAATCAAGCTGGAAATACACCCGTAGATAAATAGCGGTCTCCGCGATCACAGACGATAAACACGATCACCGCATTTTTCTCTCGCGCTGCGATTTGCTGCGCCACCCAGCATGCGCCCGCTGCGGAAATACCTGCGAAAATGCCCTCCACCCGCGCCATCTCGCGGCAAGTGTCTTCCGCATCCAGCTGACTCACATAGATCAACTCATCCACGCGACTGGGTTCATAAATCTTCGGTAAATACTCAACCGGCCATTTACGAATGCCTGGAATACGCGAACCTTCGGAAGGCTGAGCGCCGATGATGCGAATGGTAGGATTCTTTTCTTTTAGGAATTTGGAGACTCCGGTAATTGTCCCTGTCGTCCCCATGGCGCTCACGAAATGCGTGAC
Source organism: Variovorax sp. (assembly GCA_031376105.1). Taxonomy (GTDB): domain Bacteria; phylum Pseudomonadota; class Gammaproteobacteria; order Burkholderiales; family Burkholderiaceae_C; genus JANMDU01. Next base: position 5,726 of record JANMDE010000057.1, read on the forward strand.
CCGCCCACTGGTTTGCTCCCAAATTTCGGGCCCAGTGGTCTCGTAATGAATGCGCGGGTTGTCAGCGTTAGCAAACTGATCGAGTACGCGGCCTTTGCCTTCTTTCTGCATGGTATCGGCCAGATCGCGGGCGTACTCCATGCCGCCACTCTTAGGCGTGAGGATCAGCTCTGCGCCGAAAGCTTTCATCGTTTGCGCCCGCTCAATCGACAGGTCTTCCGGCATGATGAGCACCATTTTGTAGCCCTTGATGGCGGCGGCCATGGCCAGCGCGATGCCCGTGTTGCCTGAAGTGGCTTCGATCAGCGTGTCGCCTGGCTTGATGTCGCCACGCTCTTGCGCGCGGGCAATCATGG
>JANMDE010000076.1:0-1551 GCA_031376105.1 Variovorax sp.
ACACCATGGCAAGCAAAGGCGGACGCGAAAAAATCAAGCTGCAGTCCACAGCAGACACCGGTCATTTCTACACGACCACCAAAAACAAAAAAACCATGCCCGAGAAAATGACGATCATGAAATTTGATCCCAAAGCTCGCAAGCATGTGGAATACAAAGAAGTTAAGCTGAAATAAGCTGCTGCTTCATTCCCCCACAAAGCCGCCTGATTGCAAAGTCTGGCGGCTTTTGTTTTTCTTAGTTGATCGTATAGCAACCGTTTGAAGCTAGCCGCTCGCCTGCTACGCAACGTGCCCGAGTGAGTCGATCTTTTTTCTTTTTGGTTTACTGTGCCGCTCACGCGAGCTTCGATCTTTTGTGGCGTTGATGGCTTGGCTAGCCGCGCTCGATGAAGAAAAAAATCGCCTCCCTCAGACCCATCGCGCAGCGGATCAAGAGTGTTGGCGTGTTGTTGCTTACTATTATTTTCATAGCACTCTACGTATATTTTATGCTAGCTACTGGTCTATTTCATCAAAATCCTGAATGACTTCAGCGCTGCATCGCCGTATGCGCCAACACCGCAGCCCGCGCCGCATTCACCACTTCCGCCATACGTTTGTAATCCAGCCGATCCGCTGTATCTTGCAGGGTGTGATAGGCCTTGTTGCGATAAAAAGCGGTGTCGGTGAGCATCATGCCCACGAAGCCTTCGTTGTGATAATTCAGATGATCTGAAAAATCGATGCCGACGACAAAGCCCGGCGCGTTGATGGAATGAATCGGCAGCGTGGTGGCCGCCTGCATGGATGCTTTCACGCGCCGCGATATGGCGCCATCTTCGTAATAACCCACCAAGGCAATGAAATTGCCCACCGTGGGATAGACCGCATTGAGCAGGCGCACGGGATGCTCTTGGCTACCGGGTGCATCATTAAAAAAGCCGATGCATTCAAGAGAAATCATCAGGCTGGCATGATCGCCACGCGCCCGCAAGCTGTCTGCGTGAATGGCGCTGCCCATGAAAGGCGTGCGGAAGAAGGGCGGCTCTTCATTGGTATAAAACACCAGCTCCACGCGCTCTTTGAGTGGCTGATTTTTGAGCAAGCGCGCCAGCTCCAGCAGCCCCGCCACGCCGCTGGCATTGTCATCCGCGCCGGGCTGATCGCCGGCCACGTCGTAATGCGCCCCAATCACAGTCACGCTTTTCGTCTTTGGCCCGAGCTTCACGACGATATTGCGATACGTATCACCCTCCGCCAGAAAGGCTTGGTTTTGCGATGGCAGCCCCAAAGCCTTGAGCTGCGCCTCGATGTATTGCGCCGCTGCTTCTAAGCGGCGCGGATGCCCGACTTGCCTGTCGGCATGCTGCGTGGCCAAGGCAGTTACATACTTGCTGAGCACGGCCGGATCAGCGAAAGTCGCTGTGCGGGCTTGATCACCAGCGCTTGCTACAGCCAGTTTGCTGGGTATCGGCTGCGTCCAAGGTTGTGTGAGCTGATACCAGCCCCACACGAGCAAAGCAAGAATCAATACAGTCAGCGCGGCAGCGAAGCGAAGAGCGTTTTTTTG
>JANMDE010000125.1:0-4412 GCA_031376105.1 Variovorax sp.
CCGCAATGGATGCCACCGTATCGCTCGTCAGGAACGCGGTGAATTGCGCTAACGGATCAATCGCGACGAACCATTTGGTGAGCTGTGTTTTAAGCAGCACTTCATTGATCACCTGCCGTTCGGTGATACCGCTCCGCAGAGGTTCAATACCTTCAACTCATCGAGGACAATGTTGGCTCCTTGTGCCGTCAGGTGCTTCGTAACGGATAGGAAATTCAGCCACTTGAATGAACGAAGGGTATGGATTCAGCGCGCAAATGCAACACGGATAGCGCACGTTTGGGCCAACGCAGTTGGTCCGTAGCAGACCGCTGAGCGAAAAATCGGCGTTTGATCTGGCGTGGGTGCACATTGACCCTGCAGCGCGTTTTAATCACTACTTCTCTCACTCACCAGTTAATGCGCTGATCGACCTCATAGTTCGGTGGTGGTTGCGCTGCTCCATCCCAGTCATTCGCCCGGTCTAGTTCGACTTGGCCGCCCTCACCCTTCTACGCATCACAGGCTTTCCACAACGACGGCCCGCGCGGCGGGGGCATGCAAGGTGGATTAGCTCTGGGGATTCACGCAAACTCCGTACTGGCCACGCGCTTGAAACGCTCATAAGACCTGCAGGAAGATTAACGGCCGCCCAAACGCTCAAGTTCTGCGCGCGCCGTATCGACATCGCGACCGTACTCTACAAGATAGCGGTCACGCTCCTCGCTGCTCCATTCATTAGGTGAGAAACTCTCGGCGCTGTAATTGCCACTGGTGTACACCGCGCCTGCGCGTCGCGGCATCGTCAGCCGGTCTGGAAACTTATCGGGAATCAATAAAAAACCCTCCATATCGCGCAGCTTGAGCGGGAAGATCGGGCGCTTATCGCGGATTAACGCGCCAAACAAATGCAGTTTAAATTCTTGCGCCCCCGCCGACACTTCTTCATTGAACGTGAGCAAGGCAAACGGCTGGCCACGCGCATCATCCACCCGGCTGCTAACCACATACCGCCCCGCCACGCGCACATTGGCTTTGAGATAAAAATTGAGCGAGCCCGCCTCCTGCGCCTCACGAATGGCGCCCCAAGCCGCTGGCGTGTCTTCGGTGTAGATCACATCAAAATGCGCCACGCCTTCTTTGCCAGCGGCTCGTAGGAAAACGAGCACGCGGATCGTGCCGCCAAAGCCTGCGAAGCCTTGGGTTCGTGGAGAAAGGCGTGCACTGAATTGCCCATCGCCTGCCACATCATCTGCGCCACCCACGCCGCTGGGGCCCGCATCCGAGAAATCCAGCGCGGCAGAGCGCTGCTGCACAAGTTGCTTGCCATCTGGAATGGATTGCGCTGCGGCGCGCGTGATGAGAAGTGGCAGCACATTGCCGCTGCTGTCAGTGGCTTGCACAGTGAATTTCACAGTGTCTTGCCCAGAGAGAAAAACGCGATCTTGCCCAGTTTTGAGCGTAATGCCTTTGACGGGCTCTCCGCGCTCGTTGCGCATGGTTTTTTCTTCCACCACGGGATCGAACGGGCGCACCTGATCAGGCGCATCTGCAATCGGGCGAGATTCATGCGGGTAGCGCGTGGCATCGCGGTAGCTGCTGAACACTTGGGCTGCGCGCTCATAGCGGCTGCGCGCCTGCGCCAACTTTTCCTCCCGAGCTTTGAGGCCTTCTGGGCTAAGCGGCGAGCCACTAGAGGCTGTGCCCGCTGCACCGCCGGAGAGAGGCGGTGCACCTAAGCCTCGCTCGGAAGCGGAGGCGGAGGCGGCATTGGCAGAAGATGCGGCGGACGTATTGCCCAGGGAATCATCTGCGAAAAGCCACCAGAGCAGCGCTGCCGCCATCGCGATGGCCAGCGCCCAGGCGATGGCTGCGCGATGCATATAGAAGCTGGAAACCGATGCGCTTATTGCGCGTTGGTCACCATATCGGCACGTACCAGCCCAACCACACCACCCCAATTCCCATTGGTGTAGTGGTTGTATTGCTGGTTGTTGTCGCGGAACTGCAGGGTGTGGTTCGTCCACTTCAAGCTACCGCCTTCATTGGCTGCAGTGCCCAAAGTGAGGTCATTACAGAACCAATCGCTGGGATTGCACAAGCCACGTCCGCCGGCGCCGGCTGTGCCGCCGGCTGAGTGGTAAGCCACGGCTTGGTCGTCTTGACCGGGCATCAGTCCAGATTGCACCGCACCACTGGCGCCAGCAAACATGTAAAACCATTTTGCGCGAGTCTGGTTGTGGTCATACATTGCGCGTGCTGTTGCAGTTTTCAGATCACCGGTAAGCGGATCACCCACGGCCCAGCTGCCCAGATCAGCCAGCTCGCTTCCTCCGCCCGCACCTGCGGCCACGTTGACCCATTTGATGTTCCAACCAGTTTGCGTGCTGCCATCGACCGAACTGCAGCTGCCGCCTGCGACCACACCGGTTTTCTTGGTGCGTGCTGTGCCGCCATAGAGCGACATCGCGTAGCCAATTTGCAGATTGCCGGCGCTATGCGCCGCGACGTAGCACCAATTGCTGCCGGTGCAATAGCAATCCAGCGCGTCACGGATACGAAAATTTTGATCAGAAACGCGGTTGTAGCCATCCCAGTTCACAGAAATTTTGTTGACGCCTGCGGCCGTGGCGGCAGGGCCCCAATAGGTGAAATCGGCATAGTTGCCGCCTTGCACGCCCGGGTTGTTGCGACCATTGATCCACAGGGAATAGTTGGTGGCGACGGCTGCGCCGGCGGTGGCGAGCACAAAGGCAATCGCAACCAGGAGTTTGTTTTTCATTGATGTCTCCGGACAGAAGGTTGAAAAAAGAACGATCGTTCTATTTCCTTTATTGTCCGAAATGTGACAAGTTGCGACAATCCGGGAAAACCCCCGAAATCGGTGGAGTGTGCTCTCCAATCCGCGATACGTTTGCGCGTTTCAGGGCAACGCCGTCTTCCAGGGCACGTCTTCTGCGTTTCGTGGCTTGCCAATGGGCGCTACGGCTTGACCTTTTTTGACGGCTGCCATGTTCTCTTCAATGGGTATCACGCCATGAGCACGTCGTTAAACGCGCGACGTGCGATGGGAGCGGCATGCTCTGCGCCAAAGCCTAACGTTTTCCACGATCACGGCCAAAAGGATTTGCGGATGGTCTGCGGGAGCAAATGCCATGTAAAGAGCATGATCGCTTTGATGCTCTTCCATTTTGGAGGCCTTGTATTTGTCTTTTTGACCAACCGTGACGGCCTGCGCTGTGCCGGTCCTGCTGCCGCTGAGATAGCCCGCACCAGCGACAACGCGAGCAGATGTGCCCGCTTTGGTCAGGCCCACCAAGGCGAGAATGATGATAATCACATTGCACTCCGGAGCAAGATTTCATGAAGCAGTTTGGCGTGCTGCGCACGGTGACTAAGCCGCACTAGCATCGACAACTCGAGCGTCAACGCACCCAATTGCTACCGAAACAATGAGATTGCCCTTGTATTTACTCAATAGTTTGCTATAGATTTTAATTTGCGTGTATGCACAAGCCACGTGACATGCCGTCCAAGACTTAATCCAATTGCTGTCCGCAGGCGTTGGGGCAGTTGCCCTCGCACTCGCACTCCCAGGTTGCGCTGCAACGCCTGCAGGCATTCAAGGAGTTGACGCTGTTGTGATGAGTAAACCATTTGCGGTTTTAGACAGCACAAAATCGTTTCGCTTAGCCATTGGATTGCTTTAAGACCAAGGACATGGCAAAGGCAAAAAGCAGAAAAAAGACCGTAATCACTGATCAATCCGCTTCCATGCACTTCTCAACGTGATATGGCATGACGGGCATCGCTGGCCATATCCTCAAGCCAACTCCATACCAAGCGTACGCGAACGACTGCTGTATAAAGAAGCCGCGAAGCTCTCTCGAAATCTGCGCAATCAGCTGTTGCTATTGCTCAACATGGGAAAATGCCTCTCATGCTTGATTTTCAACTCCTCAAATCCGATCCCCCCGCGCCTGAGCGCGGCTACGAAGGCTCCCACGCCCGCCGAGGCGCGCTCACGCTCAACCACGGCGTGGTGCAGACTCCCATCTTCATGCCGGTGGGCACGTATGGCACGGTCAAAGGCGTGATGCCGCGCAGCTTGCATGAGATGGGTGCGCAGATTATTTTGGGTAACACGTTTCACCTCTGGATGCGGCCCGGGCAAGATGTGATGAAGCAGTTTGGTGGGCTGCATCAATTTGAAGGTTGGAATAAACCGATCTTGACGGACAGCGGTGGGTTTCAAGTCTGGTCACTCGGCGAGATGCGCAAGATCAGCGAAGAAGGTGTGCGCTTTGCCTCGCCAGTGAATGGCGACAAACTCTTTCTCACGCCCGAAGTGAGCATGCAAATCCAGACCGTGCTCAATTCCGACATCGTGATGCAGTTTGACGAATGCACGCCCTATGACCTGAAAGGCCACA
>JANMDE010000108.1:0-7419 GCA_031376105.1 Variovorax sp.
GCAGCCCAATGTCAGACAGCACGATAACGGCGATCATCAGCTCGACGCCGGGCAGCGTCGCCACCACCGCACCGCACACGTCGAGGTCCACACTTAGCACACTCGCGCCCAACTTCCACACCACGCCGAGCTTGTCCAAGGCGCTTTGCAGTGCGAAGGAAGCCGCCTCGGGCAGCAAAGCCGCCAGCGGGCGCGGGCTTGGGTCCACCACCGTCACAGCATGGCCACTGGCGGCCAAATCGTTGGCAAATTCGCACCCAATCAGCCCCGCACCCATGATCAACACGCGGCAGGGCGCAGCCTTGGGTGCGTCTAAGTCACTATGATTTTCATAGCTAACTATGCCTGTTTTATAAGGGCAAGCAGCCAGTTTTTCATAAAAAATCGCATAATCTTCTAAGGAATTGACGCTCAACACCTGCGCCGCTGCATTGCCCTGCATCGGTGGGCGAATCGGCTGCGCGCCGGTGGCCAAGATGAGCTGCCCATAGTCAAAAGCGCCCTTGAGTGAGATCACCTGCTTGGCTGCGCGGTCGATGCGGCTCACCCGCGTGTTTGCGAGCAACTGCACGCCTTGCTGCGCCGCCATCTGCGCGCCCGGCGTGTTCACCAATTGAGCTGGCGATTTCCTCAAAGCCAACGCATTCGACAGCGCGGGCTTGGCATAGAAATCACCGCTATCGGCGGTGATCAGCGTGATGGGCAGATCGGGATGGAGTTTGCGCAGTTCGCGCGCCGCCGTCCAGCCCGCCAAGCCCGCGCCGATGATCACCACAGGGGCATCTGGGCGCGTGCTCAAATCTCAACCACTTCAAAATCCGCCTTGGCCACGCCGCATTCTGGGCAAGCCCAGCTGCCCGGCACATCGGCCCAGGCGGTGCCAGCGGCCAGGCCATCTTCCGGGCGGCCAACGGCCTCGTCATACACAAAGCCGCAAACGATGCAGAGATAGGTTTTCATGGGTGTTTCTTTCAAAATCAGAAGAGTTTTGGGCAGTTTGCCCTTATAAAATATACGAAGTCCGCTATTGATTTCATAGTCGTGTAAGCGGCCATTTTCTTACAGTGGCGCAGCCTTTAAGCCGCTTGCAAGCTGTTTAAATGCGCTTGGTAATGGTTGGCATGGCGCTCTTCCACCTTGGCCAGCGCCGCAAAACGCTTCTGCGCTTTGGCTAATTTCTCAACCAGCGCTTGCTGAAACTGCGCCGCATGCTCGCGGCTCTCGGCAATTTGCTCGTCCATCTCGGCCATGGCAGCGGCATTGCCTTCGCTTTCTGCCGTTTTGCGGAAAGTGGGATACATCTCGGTGTATTCATAGGTCTCGCCATCAATCGCCATTTGCAGCGATTTAGCCACTGTCATGTCCGCCTTCGGGTAGAGCAAATCCAAATGCCCAAAGGCATGCATCACCTCTTGCGCTGCTGTCGCTTCAAACACAGCCGCCGTGGCTTCATCGCCCGCTTCGCGCGCCAGCTTTGCAAAATACCGATACTTAATATGCGCCATGCTCTCGCCAGCAAAAGCGGCTTCCAAGTTGGCCAAAGTCTTGATTTCAGGGCGGGTCGTCGTCATCGCAGTCATCATTCATCTCCAGTGATTCAGAGCCAATCTGGTTGGATTGCCCTGAGAAACGATAGAGGCGTTCTATCAACGTGAGATGTATGATATGTTTTAATAATTGATTTGACCAATTGATTTTGGCTAAATGATTGATAGGGGCTATTAAACGAGTTGCCACCACAAAAGCATGGCCGCCAAAGCTGCGGAACGTCTCTGTTGTTGCTATTTTGCGCCACTGAAGTTGCTATTGCTCGCATACACGCTGCTTAATTTTTGATAGCAAACTATGCAGCCAACACAAGGGGATTGCCGCAGAAAAGGCTGAATTTGTAGTTGCTGGCCAATGAATTTGGCATTCAAGTCAGGTTTCAATGAACCGTTACACCTCAAGCTTGGTCCGCCTCTGCGCTTAAACTTCGCCTACCTAAATCAGACCTCACAACTGGAGTTCACAATATGCATTGGCCTGAGATTGATTCGATCAATGAAGCGTTTCCGTTGCCACAGGGCTATCGATTTCGGTACCTCCTAGATAGTGATATCGACGCGCTGATCCAGAACTTACCGGAATGGCATCTCAATGTTGGAGCCGGATCATCCAGCGTGCTTTTGGACAGGGCTTATTACCTGAACAGAGTTGCCATTAATGCAGATCCGGAAAAGGACTGCATGCTGCTCCTCATCGCGGATTCCAATGGGAGCGTCATTGGATTTGTTCAAGGCGAAAGGGACAGCAGCAACCGATCGTTTTATGGTGGTCTAGCGGTCATCGCGCCCGCGCACAGGGGGAGCGGCATCTACAAGATCATCCCACGATTGGCCGAATGGATCACGCGTGCCATGAAGCTCGAGTTTTTTTACGTCATGGCGACGTTACACCATCAGATTGTTCAAAAGATGTACGAGAGCGAAGGCTTTACCTTGATCGGATTTACGCCAGGATATGACCGTGAAGAGATCGCTCCTGGTGTGATCAAGCGCGTATTTGAGGCTATTTATGCCAAGGTATTGATTCCCGATGATCAACTCCTGTGGCCGAATTTGGACAACCTGACGCCACGCGCCCGCGAACTATTTGCCGCGACGTTTAAGTCCCAGAGTATTGCTACCCCCGGTCGATAAGGCTGGTACTCATCAATTAAGAATTGGGAACCTCGCGACATGGGGTACGAGTAGTTGCACTCGGTTGCCCATGACGGGCGAAGGCTCCTCTGGAGGCTGAGCGAATGCTGCCCCAGGATTTGCAGATCAAAAATAGCAAGTTCAAAGTCTCCGTTCTACAAAAGTAGCAACTTCAGCGGCGCGTCCGTTGCAAGTCAAATGTCGCGCTATCGAGATTCTTCAAATAAATCAAAGAGTTATGGCCGCGAGCGGTAACATTTATAACGTCGTTCCGCAGCCAAATCTCTGATGGCTGCTAACACGAGCTCGAATATCAATACGTCTGCCACAAATCATTTGCCAATGCCGGAGTATCGAACTCGTCAGACGGGCGATAGATGTTCAGTAAGTCGCTCGTTTGATCGTTGACTCCTTTCATGCCAACGCAACAAAGCCGTTAACAAAAGAAAATTTATCGCAACCAACTCTTGACTACGAGGGAAGTCCCCGTAACGAGTTAACACGTCCACGATGCGACGACGGCATTGTGCTCACTCAGGCATCCCTAAGAACCGCACAGTTAGCAAGTCAGCCACGAAGACCTCGAGTTGGCCAGCAGTGTTGGCGACCTCGTCGAACGTGGGGTAGGGGATTCTCCCGTGAACGAGCGCACTCCGTAGGCCATAGCAATACGTAAAGAACTTTCCGGCGGGCAAGTCCTTGTAGACACGCTCACCGAGCCGTTCCACGCTGAGATGCCGGCCCGCCTGCGAAATAGACTCATTTGCCAACCATCGCAGTGCACCTAGCATGGAGGCTCGCTCATTTACAGACAATACCGCAGCCTCAGTTTGAGCAATCAGGAATTCGACATGGGTACGGGCGGCATCGGAGCGGGGGCGCAGATCAAGGAGCGCCTCAATCGCCATCATAAGCAAAAGGAAGCGGCTGTCAGCGGACTGACGAAAGAACGATGCATTGAACAATGAGAACGCCACCTTCTCGCGCTCCGAGAGCTTTGGCTTCGCGGCCGCTGCGATTGAGAAGGCCGCGCTGAACTGCTCCGGGTTAACGCCTCGAACGAGCGACGCATTGACCAACGCGAAGCGCGGCTTTGGTGCCGTTGCGTAGGCCATCAGGCCATGCACATTGTTCAAGACTCGCTGCCCGAGTTGCTGTTCGAGCATTGCTAGGCCGTAATCGGTGGTGAATCCCTTTGGGGCGCGTAAACCAAAGTCTGCTCCTACGCGATGCCGCGCCAAGGCGATGATGAGCGCAGACTGATACCTCTCACCGGCATCCTTTGCCTCCTCCTCCGAGGAGTAGCCATCGCCCGTTAGGGCAAGCTGCGTGGCATTTAGGATTGTTCCGTTCGGCTCAGGATTGTGTAAGCGCAGCGGCGAAGGTGCACCGTCATCCAACAAAGTGACCTCGCTTGCTTCTGTCTGAACAGTGTCCGTTGGGGAGCGAAGGAACCGTACGCGGAACGAATACGTCATGAGAGCACTTGGGCGGGCTGACATCGAACTGAGTAGACGCCGGAGGCGGCCCGCTCGAGAGTCATGGTAGACGGCGGACGTCTCCTCATGGCGAGAAGCTTGACACCATCGCTCGCCGCTTCTTCAACAACGGCAGCACGATGTGAAAGTTTGTAATGAGATCATCCTCAGACATGACGGCGACAGGAAACGTTACTTGGAAAACACCCCACCGCCCTTCGGTTGCGCCACTGATGTCCTGAATTTCAGGCCCCGTGCTCTCCCAAGCAATGCCGGCCTGCCAGCCGTCTGAGTCAGTAACGAACAGGTCGCCATTCTTCTTCGGCCACGGTCCAGGCCAAGGAATTCCAATGTAGCCAAGCGTCCAGCCGTCGCACTCCGAGCGGGCGATTGTATTTCTCTCGTTGTAGGGGTTAATTCCGCGCATGTTGAGCCATTTAACGTGATAAAGCCGAGGGCTTAACTTGGCACTTCCAAGTTAGCCGACAAAAAAATCTTGCTCGCAAGCCTTACCAGCGGCGCGGCACACCCAGCGCCCGCCGCTTGTGATCAAGGTTTAGATGGCACACACCACTTTTAACTACAGTATTCATGATGTCCACTATTTTTTCGCCTTTTCCTGCTTGCTCCCCGTACTTGCTAGACCCAGTGCGTGAGCTGGTTCGTTACAAACACTATAGCCTAAGGGCTGAGCAGGCGTATCTGTATTTAGTGATGTTTTTCATTCGGTGGCAGATGCGCGAGCGGCAGATGCACCACCCCAGTGAGATGGGCGCAGCAGTAGTTACGCCGTTGTTGTCGATGCTGGCAACTGAGCGCAAGGTATCCCCTTCAACACCCAATCAAGCGCTCAGTGCATAGTTTTTTCTGTATCGGGGGGTGCTAGGAGTCAGTTGAATCGGCAACAACAAGTTTAAAAAAATGCATTTTCAACGTCATACAAAGTGGACGATTGCAATATGCATGAAACGTGAGTAACGTAGTCCAAGACGCAGCCAAGAAAATACTTACATGAATCCATAGCTTAGCTAGACAAGGCTTATCAACTACAGCGACGTTCCCCCCTCAGGCGACTCGATCTCGCCCAACGAAAGATTGGCGCGTATTTATTGTAAATTGGCGCTTATTTTAAATATACGCGCCAAAATTTGGATTTACATGCCAAAATACGCGCCATGAATGAGAAGATGCCTAATCATGCTCTCCTGCCCATTTTGTCGGCGCAGGCTCAGAGCTTGTCTGAAATTGAACAAGCTGCGCAATCACATCGATTGATGCGCAGTTCACGGCGCAGCTTACAGCGGCAACTCAAACGGCTGGTTGATCTGGGGCAGGTTCGAATCACAGGGCAAGGCAAAGGAACGCGCTATGCATTGGCGCAAATCCTACCTTTGGAGCAGCGCAAGCCTGTGGGCTACCAAACTTCTCTGCTGGAAGCCTACACGCCAAACCACACGTTTTACCTGAGCACTGTGCAGCGCGAGCAGCTGATGCAGATGGGGCGCGCCACGATGCGCAGCGGCACGCGTGCGATGGCGCCCGCAGGCACGTTTGCCAAAGATATTTTGGATCGTTTGCTGATTGATCTGAGCTGGTCTTCCAGCCGCTTGGAGGGCAACACGTATTCTCGGCTCGACACGCAAAAACTGATTGAAGAAGGTATCGCGGCACAGGGCAAAGACACGCTTCAAGCGCAGATGATTTTGAATCACAAACGCGCCATTGAACACTTGGTGCATGGCGTGGGGCAGCCGGGCAGCGCAGGCGAAGAGGGCGTGGGCGTGAACCGCGCCACCGTGATTGCGCTACACGCGCTGCTTTCAGACGGTTTGCTGGCCGACCCGATGGACGGCGGCGCGCTGCGCACGCGCATGGTGGGCATTGGGGGCAGCGTTTATTTGCCGCTGGCCATGCCGCAACGGATTGCCGAGCTGTTTGACATGGTGATTCAGATGGCCGATGAGATCCAAGATCCGTTTGAGCAATGCTTCTTTCTTATGGTGCACTTACCGTATTTGCAGCCCTTCATCGATGTCAATAAGCGCACATCGCGCTTGGCGGCGAATATTCCTTTGTTTGAACACAATCTGTGCCCGCTGTCTTTCATTGACGTGCCCACGCAGGCTTATACCGATGGCTTGCTTGGCATTTATGAGTTGCAGCGCACCGAGCTGTTGGCAGATGTGTTTCTCTGGGCATATGAGCGCAGCTGCCAGCAATACATGGCGGTCACGCAGCAGCTTGTGCCGCCAGATGTGTTGCGGCTCAAATATCGCAAAGAATTGAGCGAATGCATTCAGCGCATCGTAGCGCAGCAGCTGAGCGCATCCGATGCTTCCGTGCGCAGCAGCCTGCCGGAGCGCGTGAACGCCGAAGACCGAGAAGCTTTGATCGTGATCATTCTGAAAGAATTGCAAAGCCTGCATGCGGGCAACGCGATTCGTTTTGGCATCACGGGTTTGCAGTTTCAGGCGTGGCTGGAAGGCCAAGCCGCCAAAGCTTCTTCTGCATCCTCTGCTTTGACCCCAGATTGAATTAAAGTCAAAGCTGGCGGGCCTTCTCGTCGGCTTCTTTCGTTTTGACACCTCCAAAAACTCTCAGGGAGCTGATAACAAAGTATCGAATCGGGTTGATTCATATGTCTTTTTTGGGACTGTTTGCGTGGCCAGCGTTACTAGCGTCAGGCTGTTGATTTGCGCGAAGTTTTGACCCATTAAGCCCGCATGGTCAAATCTGCGTCGGCGACAACAGCTAATTGTTCAAAGCTCGCTAATTTCGACCATCAGCCGTTTTCATTTCGTCGACCGCTTTCGACGACATAGCGGAATTCCAAGCCAACAGGTTCGGCGCCGCAAAGCAGTCATTGATCATGGCTTGAGGCGGTCGGCCGGTTCCTACCGTTCGATGCACGGAAATGGGCGAGAGGGCAGTGCGCATAGCTGAAGTTAACCTGTAGCCAACAGAAGCGTCGAAGGCTGGTGGAGTCCTTCATAATCAAAACCTGTCCCTCTCTTGCCGATATGCCGACCTTTCATCATGGATAAATTCTTGCAGCAGCAGCAGGTGCTGGAACGGCTCGCCGAAGACCTGCTGCAAGCCGAGCGCGCCATGCGGGCGGCCCATGAAACGGCGACTCACGAAGAAAACATCGCCGAAAACAAATACGACACATTGGGACTCGAAGCCGCCTACCTGGCCACCGGCCAAGCTCGTCGCGCCGAAGCCATCCGCCAGGCGATGGCCAATTGGCGCCAATTCCG
>JANMDE010000138.1:0-4932 GCA_031376105.1 Variovorax sp.
CAGCCCAGAGTCCGGCGATCAAACCGAGCACGCCCAGCATGCCCGCACCCAGAATCGCAAACACCAAAGCCCACAGCGGTGCCGCCATACCGGGCTTGCCAAACCACCACGTCACGGCCAACACCCCCGCGCCCACGGCCAAGCCCCGCACCACCGATGAGCCCACATAGGCTGCAAACCAAGCGCGATGCGACAGCGGCGTGAGCAACAAAAATACCAAATTACCCATGATCTTGCTTTGGATCAAGCTCGACGAGCTGTTGGCAAACGCGTTTTGCAACACGCTCATCATCACCAAGCCCGGCACGAGAAAAGCGGTGTAATTGATCTTGTCATACACCTTCACATGGTCTTCCAGCACATGGCCGAAGATCAGCATGTAAAGCACAGCAGTGAGAATCGGCGCGCCGACGGTTTGAAAGCCCACTTTCCAAAAGCGCAGCGTTTCTTTGTAAAACAGTGTTTGCCAGCCGGTGAGTTTGCTGCTGATATTCATGCTGTTGCTCCCATCACATCGAGGAACACATCTTCTAGATCAGCTTTGCGAATTTCCACGTCTTGCGCCTCAATGCCTGCGCTGCGCACGGCGGCGAGATATTGCTCGATCTCCAGTGCATTGTGAGCAGGAAACTGCACAATACGACCTGTAATACGCGCTTTCCCGGCAAGATCACGAGGAAGTTCGCTATCAATTTTGAAGCGAAGCACATTCGATGAGGCGGCCTTGAGCAGTGTAGAAGTTTTCTCCAGCGCGACCACTTTGCCATTTTTGAGCATCGCCAAACGGCCACACAGCGCCTCGGCTTCTTCCAAATAATGCGTGGTCAGCAAGACCGTTGAACCCAGCTTGTTAAGCTTGGCGATGAATTGCCACAGAGTTTGTCGCAGTTCCACATCGACCCCCGCCGTCGGCTCATCCAGCACGATCACCGGTGGCTTATGTACCAAAGCCTGCGCCACCAACACGCGCCGCTTCATGCCGCCCGAGAGCTGGCGCATGTTGGCATCTTGCTTGTCGGACAGGCCCAAGCTGTGTAGAAGCTCATCAATCCAAGCATCGTTGTTTTTCACGCCAAAGTAGCCTGATTGAATGCGCAGTGATTCGCGCACACTGAAAAATGGGTCAAATACCAATTCTTGTGGCACGACGCCGAGCGCTTTACGAGCCGCTGCAAAATCTTTTTGTACATCATGCCCAAGCACCGTGATTGAGCCTTCGCTTGCTCGCGTGAGCCCGGCCAAAATGCTGATGAGGGTGGTTTTGCCTGCGCCATTGGGCCCGAGCAAGCCAAAAAACTCGCCCTCCTCGATCTGGAGGCTGACGTTTTGCAAGGCGGTGAGGTTGCCACGCGCACCTTGGTAGTGCTTGGTGACGGCGTTAACGGAGATAGCTGTTGTCATGAACCCTCTATTGTAGGGTGCACGGCATTTCCCTGCGGGAAAACGCCTACAAGAGCGGTTCTAGATTCAGTGAATCAAGGCGTGGCAGGCAGAAGCTGCGCCACGCCATACAGCGCAGCCAGTGAGCGCAGGCGCTCAGGCAGGCCGCGCACGGAAAAGCTTTTGCCGTGAATCTGCGCCTCGCGCCGGCATTCCAGCAAGACCGCAATCGCCGACGAGTCAAACTTCTGCAAACTCGATGCATCCGCCACCACCGCTTGGGATTGGCTGCGCAAAGCCTGCGCCAGCATATGGGCGCAGGTGCGGGCGTTGGCGTGGGTGATGTCTGTGGGCAACACAAGCATGGTGATCAGCGCTTACTTGCGACCTTTGTTGCGCTCAGCTAATTTTGCGATCAGGCCGTCGATGCCATTGGCATTGATTTCCTGCGCAAACTGCGTGCGATAGGTCTCGACCAACCAGACGCTGGCGACGTTCAGGTCATAAATTTTCCAGCTGGCACCGGCTTTTTCAACGCGGTAATCAAGTGCAATTGGGTCGCCTCGGCCTTTGACCTCGGTGCGCACCACGCCTTCGGTGTCATCTGCCGTCATGCGCAACGGCTTGATCACGATGGTTTGGTCTTTGACCTCGGAGAGCGCGCCAGAGTAAGTGCGCATCAGCAAGGCTTTGAATTCGCCTTCAAGGCGCTTTTGCTGCTCTGGCGTGGCAGAGCGCCAAGCGCGGCCCACCGCGGAAGCGGTCATGCGCTGGAAATTCACATTGGGCAGAATTTTGGAGTCGACCAAAGCGACAATTTTACTGACATCACCACCCTGAATGGCTTTGTCAGCTTTGATGGTGTCCAGTACGTCGACCGAGAGGCGTTTGATGAAGGCATCAGGTGCTTCAGCGGTCTGCGCAAAGCTCAAGGCGTTGACAAAAAGGGCGAGAGATGCAGCAAGCGCATATAAAAAACGGCGGTTCATGAGATTCCTTTCAAGCTGCCCGGCATCCGCTGGGCTTGTGGAGATAACGCTTGGCGTTGACTTTAGGGGGACACAGTTGCCACAAAATCACCGGTTGTGTCGTTATTTGCGCAGCTTCGCTCTTGCCAAATCGCCTTACGGAAGCGGGTGAAGGCTTACTTTTTCTCGTCGGCATCAGGTTTTTCATCACCGTTTTCTTGGCCAGGCCGATAGATTTCCGCGCGCCTTTTTTGCAGGAAAGCATCGCGCGTGAAACTGTATTTATCCAGAGCCGCCTCGTCTAGCATTTCGCCCAAGCGCAGCAGGCCAGTACGGGTGTCCAGCAGACGCAGTGTCGTCGCGCTGTTACGTGTAGGCACATGTTCGATCTGAGAAACAAGGTCAAAACGGTTTTCTAAGACAATGGTGGTGGCATCACGGATGGTGCTCGGACCAAACAACGGCATCACCACGTAAGGGCCTGAGGGCACGCCCCAGCGCCCCATCGTTTTGCCCAAGTCTTCGCTGTGGCGCTCAATGCCCATTTCGCTCGCCACATTCAGCACCCCACCCAAGCCGAAGACGGTGTTGACGCTAACACGTAAGAAATTCTCGGTCGCATTTTGTGGGCGAAGTTGGAGCACGCTGTTGACACCCGACCACAAATCTTCCAAATTGTCGAAGAAATTGCTGACACCTGCGCGCACAAGCTGTGGTGTGACGGCGCGGTAACCCTTCGCTGCTGGCTTGAGCACGGCTTTGTCCACACTTTCGTTGAGCGCAAACATTTTGCGATTGAATGGCTCCAAGGGGTCGGTGGGGTTCTTTGCTGGCCCGCTTGCGCAACCTGCCAAGAACAGGCATGCCACGAAAAATAGGACTCTTGCCCTTATAGAATAGGCATAGTTAGCTATTGAATTAATAGCGTTGAAAGAAAAATATTGAATCTTCATGGGTTTATTTTTTACCGTTGCCATTGCCACTGGCCGATCCTCCCTCAGACGCTTTGCTAAATAGGAATTGCGAAATCAGATTTTCTAGAATCACCGCTGATTGCGTAGATTTGATCGTGTCGCCTTGTGACAGATTTTTATCATCTGCACCGGCTTCCATGCCCACATACTGCTCGCCGAGCAAACCGCTTGTCAGAATCTTCAGAGAGCTGTCTTTGGGAAAAGCGTAGCCGCTTTGCAAAGCCAGCGTGGCGCGGGCTTGGAAAGTTTTGTCATCAAACGTGATGGATTCCACGCGTCCGACCACCACGCCAGCGCTTTTCACCGCCGCACCTGCCTTCAAGCCGCCAATATTGTCGAATTTTGCGGTGACGCGGTAGGTTGAATCAAAATTGAAGTTCAGCAGATTCGCCGCCTTCAAAGCCAAAAATAGCACAGCTGCAGCGCCGATCAACACGAAGAGACCCACCCACAGATCATTTTTAGAGCGTTGCATTCTTTTCTCCTAACTCTCAAATTGAAAACATCAGCGCGGTGAGGATGAAATCCAGCCCTAGCACCGTCAGGCTGCCCATCACCACGGTGCGCGTCGTTGCGCGAGAAACGCCCTCTGGCGTGGGCTGAGCTTCATAGCCTTGCAGAAGTGCAATAAATGTGACCGCAATGCCAAACACCAAGCTTTTCACGATGCCATTGCCCACATCGCGCCACACATCCACACCGCCTTGCATCTGGCTCCAAAAAGCGCCGCTGTCAATGCCAATCATCATCACACCCACCACATAACCGCCCAAAATACCCAATGCGCTAAACACAGCCGCCAAAATCGGCATGGCGATCACCCCGCCCCAAAAGCGGGGCGCGAGTGTCCGGGCAATTGGGTCAATCGCGCTCATCTCCATGTAGCTGAGCACCTCATCGCGTTTCATCAGGCCAATCTCAGCCGTGAGCGCCGTACCCGCGCGGCCTGCAAAGAGCAGAGCAGTCACCACGGGCCCAAGTTCCCGCACCAAGCTGAGCGCCACCAACAGGCCAAGCGACTCTGACGCGCCAAAGCGTTGCAAGGTGTAGTAGCCCTGCAAACCGAGCACAAAGCCCACAAAAAGGCCGCTAACGGTGATGATGGCAAGAGAGTAGTTGCCCAAAAAATGAATTTGATCGCGGATCAGGCTAAAGCGCTTGAAGCTCACGCCAAACAGCGTGATCAGTCGCCAAAACAATCGCGTTGCATGGCCGATGTTGGCCAGCTTGCTGCGCACCGCAAAGCCAATATCAGAAGGATTGAGCCAACTCATGAGCGGCCTCCTGATTTCAAACCCGAGCCAAAGTCTTCTTCGATCGTTGCGCCCGGATACTGAAATTTCACCGGGCCATCGGCTTTTGCATTCACAAACTGATGCACCAGCGGATCGCTGCTGTTCATCACCTCATCGGGCGTACCCTGCGCAGCAATTTTGCCGTTCGCCAAAATGATCACGCGGTCTGCAATGCGAAATGTCTCTTCTAAATCATGCGAGACGATGATGCTGGTGATGCCCAGCGCATCATTGAGTTGGCGAATCAGCTCGCCCGCCGTGCCCAGAGAAATCGGGTCAAGTCCAGCAAATGGCTCGTCATACATCACCAATTCT
>JANMDE010000543.1:0-3342 GCA_031376105.1 Variovorax sp.
CCAGCAGCACAAAGCCCAGCGCAGCAAGCACGCGGCGAGGATGCCGCTGCGTCACAACGCGAGCGGCTTGTGCGGCTAGCGAGGTTTGCGTGACGACCATGGTGAAAAACTTCTGGAAACTCAAATCTTCAGTCCATTAAAAGCACTCTTGAAAAGAAAAACAGCAAGATACATGCCGAATGAACCGTTCCAAGCGTGTCAGCCACGTAAAATTTGGGCTGCGAAAAGCAGACGAGTATAGCGCACAGCAGTTCGAGATCGAGCGGGAAAACACTTATGAATCAAGCACTTACAACTAATCATGCATCCAGTACTGCGTCTGTCTCAGACGCTGTGCAGCATGCCATGGCCGTGAGCTTGCGCGGCGTAGAGGAGCTGATCCCGCAAGAAGAGTGGCTTAAAAAGCTGCAAAAAAGCGAAAAAACGGGTGTTCCGCTGCGAATCAAGCTCGGCCTCGACCCCACGGCGCCTGATTTGCATGTGGGCCATACCGTGGTGCTCAATAAAATGCGCCAACTCCAAGATTTAGGCCACACCGTGATTTTCTTGATCGGCGACTTCACTAGCATGATCGGCGACCCATCCGGCCGCAACTCCACCCGCCCGCCGCTCACCCGTGAGCAGATCGAAGACAACGCCAAAACCTATTACAAACAAGCCAGCCTCGTGCTCGATCCCACGAAAACCGAAATTCGCTACAACAGTGAATGGAGCGACCCGCTGGGCGCACGCGGCATGATTGAGCTGAGCGCCAAATACACCGTGGCGCGCATGATGGAGCGCGATGATTTTCACAAGCGCTTCACCACTGGCCAAAGCATCAGCGTGCATGAATTCCTCTATCCACTCATGCAAGGCTACGATTCCGTCGCTTTGAAGAGTGACTTAGAGCTCGGCGGTACCGATCAAAAATTCAACCTGCTCATGGGCCGCCATCTCCAGCAAGAATACGGCCAAGAGCCGCAATGTATTTTGACCATGCCCTTGCTCGTCGGCTTGGATGGCGTGGACAAAATGAGCAAGAGCAAAAACAACTACATCGGCATCACCGAAGCCGCGAACACCATGTTTGCCAAAGTGCTCTCGATCAGCGACACGCTCATGTGGAATTGGTACACATTGCTCAGCTTCAAATCATTGGATTCCATAGCGGCGCTCAAAAGTGAAATCGAAGCTGGCCGCAACCCCAAAGATGCCAAAGTCATGCTCGCTAAAGAAATTACTGCGAGGTTTCATACCGCAGAAGCCGCAGACGCAGCCGAGCAAGATTTCATCAACCGTAGCAAAGGCGGCGTGCCCGATGAGATTCCCGAAGTCACGCTATCACTTGCCGGCGCAGAATCTCTAGGCATCGGCAACCTCATCAGAATGGCCAACCTCGCCGCATCCAGCGGTGAAGCGAATCGGCATATCGATGGCGGTGCAGTGAAAGTTGATGGCGTGCTCATCAGCGACAAGGGCTTGAAGCTGGGTGCGGGTGAGTATGTGGTGCAGGTGGGGAAGAGGAAGTTTGCGAAGGTGTGTGTGGCTGCCTGAAGGGCTATCTGATGCGTTTTTCAAGCTTGGTGCGATTTTCTTTAGCTGGGATTTCAATAGCACTGTGTATTGCTGGAATTTCCGCATCAATCTGTTGGCTTGTTAGAGATTTTCAGACTGTTCGTGGCGTAGCCTTTGGTGACGCATTGATACTTGCAGCCCAGTTCCTTCTTTTACTATTAGTTCGGAGAGGTTGGATATTGCGCAGCACTTCTGCAAGTGCTTCCTTGCTGTGCATTGCGTTGCCAGCATTTTTGTATCTTACGTTCTTCTTGCTTGCGGGCTACTTAGGTAAAGTACTTTGATTTCCAAAATTTAGCACGTCTCCCCTGCCAGGGTCAAAGTTGCAGGCCAAATAAAGCACGGCTTGCTGCTTCTAGCTGCTGAGTACCGTCCTGCAAAACTCACTAAACCCAGCGCCTCGTTCGAAGCGGGTGACATACCGCGGCAGATGCTTGAGCTCAGGCAAAAAACGCGCAATATTCGCCACGCCTACGCTGTTGTCAAACGCTTCAAACATCAGTTGATCGTTGGTTGAATCGCCCAAATACACCCATCGCTGCATTTCTTGCGAAAGATCACGTTGAAATAGCTCATTCACGATCCAATGCGCACCTTGCAGCTTGTTGTGTGAGCCAATCCAGCCATTGATGTGGATGGAGCTGACGGTGGCTTGCAGGCCTTCGCTTTGCATGATGTGTACGACTTGCGCTATTGTTGTGGGCGGCAAATGTGTAAATTCGCTGTGGTCAATGGCGATATCTGTTTCGCGGCCTGCGCTGTCTGTGCTGCGCTGTGCGCCTGGCACTTCGCGCTCGATGCGTAAGAGCACGTGTTGCATGCGTGCGAAATTTTCAGCACGAATCACAGAATCTGATTGGTATGATTTTGATAGCAAACTATGTATATTCTGTAGGGGATAAGTGTCGATTCTCTTTAAAAAATCTCCCTTGAACAGTGCTACAGAGCCATTCTCAGCCACGATCGCATCCACCGGCCACTCCGCTGCAAACGGTTCGCTCCAACCCACGGGCCGCCCAGTAATGGCAATCACATGCAATCCCGCCGCCTTCAAGTCATGCAAGGCTTGCAGGGCATCGGGCGTAATGGCGCCATCGGTGGTGAGCGTGTCGTCAATGTCAGTGAACACACCGATGATCTGGCGGCGCGCCTCGATCGGCCATTCACTCAAAGCTTTCATGGAGCGTTGGCTTAGCCGTTTTGCAATTCCAGGCCGGCATGTTCGCGCAGCGCGTGGAAATGAATGTTGGGATGGCGCTCTTGCGTCAGGCGCAAATCGTAGGGTGAGGTCAGCAAGTAAGCCAGTGCATCGACACCATCGAGAGCGAGCTTGGCCTGGTTTTTGTCCATGAAGGTTTTCATATCGGCTTCGTTGTCTGCCGTGATCCAACGCGCACCGGTGTAGCTAGAGCCAAGCAGCCGAGCCTCAACGCCGTATTCCGCTTTCAAGCGATGCTGCACCACTTCAAATTGCAATTGCCCAATCGCGCCGAGCAGCATGTTGCCGCCGGCATGCGGGCGAAACACCTGAATCGCACCTTCTTCGCCGAGCTGAAGCAAACCCTGCTGCAACTGCTTGGATTTCATGGGATTGGCCAACTCCACTGCTTGAAACATTTCTGGCGCAAAGAAGGGTAGGCCGGTGTATTGCAGATCCGCTTGGCTTGTCATGCCCTCGGTGATCGTGTCGCCAAGCTGTACGCCGCCATGCGTGGTGAAGCCGATGATGTCGCCGGCAAACGCTTCTTCTACAGCTTCGCGTCTCTGAGACATGAACGTGACGAC
>JANMDE010000156.1:0-1655 GCA_031376105.1 Variovorax sp.
GAAATCTTTGTTCACGTCATAGGGCTGATTTTTCAGCATATAGGGATTCACAGCGAGCGTGCCCACATGCGTGAGGATCAGCGTGTGGCCATCGGGCGCTGCTTTTGAGGCCTCTTGCATGGCCGTCACGCCCGCGCCGCCGGGCTTGTTTTCGACGTAAACGCTTTGGCCGAGCTGTTTGGTCAATTCGTTGGCCACTGATCTGGCCACCACCTCGCTTGTGCCGCCCGGCGCGAAGGGCACGATAAAGCGGATCGGCTTCGAAGGCCAGCTTTGGGCACGAATCCAGGGGCTGGCCGTTATAGATGCTGCGCCGAGTACTATTGAAAATGTAGCGCGACGGGTGATGTGATGTGTCATGTTGTCTGCCTCTAAGAGTGTTAGCTTGCTTCAAAAAAATGTATTTTGCATTTTTTTCTTCAGAACTGATACTTGCGCAAGCCGCCATCCACCGGAATCACCGCGCCTGTGATGTAAGCAGCCAGTGGCGAGGACAAAAACACCACCAAATTCGCCAATTCCTCAGGCTCGCCATAGCGCCCTACGGGGATTTCGTTGTCGCTTTGCCATTGACGGTATTCAGGCGTGTAGTTGCGGAAAATTTGCTCGCTGTGGATGCGGCCGGGCGGAATGCAGTTGACCGTGATACCGTTTTTGCCGACCATGCGCGACAGGCCTTTGGCCCAGCTGTGCATCGCCGCTTTGGCGCAAAACGCGCCGTTGATGTGCTCGGGCTCGCTTTTGCCGGTGATATTGATGATGCGCCCCCAGTTGTTGTCAACCATTTGGTCAATCAGCGCATCAGCAAGTTGGCGCGGGCGATGAAAATTAAGCGTGATGGCCTCTTGCCAGGCTTCTTCGCTCACATGCAGCTCTTTGAAACTGCGCGAGCCACCGGCATTGTTGATGAGAATATCGACCCTGCCCAGCGCTGTCATTGCATTGTTTGCTAGCATTTTAGAAGCATGTTCTGCATACAAATCAGAAGCAATCACATGCGGCTTTTTACCGCCAGAAGCCACGATCTCGCTGGCCAGTTCTTCGAGTTTGTCCAAGCGCCGTGCGGCAATGGCCAGTTGCACGCCCTCTGCCGCCAAAGCCTTGGCAATCGCGCGGCCAATGCCCACGCTCGCGCCTGTGACGAGGGCGGTTTTGTTGTTCAGTTGCAAATCCATGATGCTATTTTCTTCAAAGTGAGGCATGAATTTTCTGAGCAGATTCGGGTGAAATCAATCCGGGGATGTTCTAACTGTTATTTGTTCGCTGCTCTCAGCTGAACTTGAAAAATCCTCTAAACACCTAAAATCAGAACATATGAGTAAAAAACAGCGCGTCGTGGTTGGTTTGAGCGGAGGCGTGGACTCTGCCGTCACCGCGCATCTGCTCAAAACGCAGGGCTATGACGTGATCGGCATTTTCATGAAAAATTGGGAAGATGACGACGATTCTGAATACTGCTCTAGCAATGAGGATTTTGTTGATGCGGCGGCGGTAGCGGATGTACTGGGCATTGAAATTGAGCATGTGAATTTCGCTGCCGATTACAAAGACCGCGTGTTTGCTGAATTTCTGCGCGAATACCAAGCCGGGCGCACGCCCAATCCCGATATTTTGTGCAACGCTGAGATCAAATTCAAATCTTTTCTCGATCATGC
>JANMDE010000168.1:0-6647 GCA_031376105.1 Variovorax sp.
CGCTGGAGCGGGCGCGCCGCTGGCATTGAACCTGCTCGCTGCCGGCTCCGCTGCTGCACAAACAGCGGGGGACTACCGTGCGATCGTGTGCCTGTTCATGTTTGGCGGCAACGATTCATTCAACATGGTGCTGCCCACCGATAGCGCATCGTGGGCTGCCTACGCCGCGATGCGCACATCCATTGCGCTACCTGCACCGGGCACGCCGCTCAATCCGAGCGCCAACACCAGTTCTTTGGCGCGATGGGGCGGTGTGCTGCCCATCCTGCCCACCAACCCGCAAGGGCGTAGCTACGCATTGCACCCCCTCATGGGCAGCCTGCAGACGATGTTCAACACCGATCGACGCCTGGCGGTGATTGCCAATGTCGGCCCCTTGGTGGCACCGACGACCAAGGAGCAATACCACCAGCCATCGCATCCCAGGCCCCTGCGGCTTTTCTCGCACAACGATCAGCAAAGCATGTGGCAAACCATGATGCCGGAAGGTGCTACAGCGGGCTGGGGCGGTCGTATGGCCGACCAACTTGTGGGCAGCAACAGCGCAGCAGCGTTTACCGCCATCTCCGCTGCAGGCAATGCCGTCTGGTTATCGGGGCAGCAAGTGCGTCAATACCAAGTCAGCGGCATGGGAGCTCAGCGACTGGGAGCTGACAATAACAACCTTGTCTACGAATCCTCGGCGGTGGCCAATGCGCTGAACAACATTGTTCGTAGCGCTCAAGGTGGCCATGTCCTTGAGGCCGATGTGGCTGCCATTGCCGCCCGCTCCATCGCCGCTGAAAGTACCCTGCGCGGCGCACTGCGCCCACCCAACGATCCTGCATTTGGAACGCCAGCATCGGGCAGCTACAACCCCAGCAGCGACCCCAAGCTCGCATACTTCAGCCCGTCTAATGGTAAGCCCGAATTCAGCGCCTTGGCGCAGCAATTGCAGGTGGTCGCACGCCTCGTGCAAGCGGGTATGTCGGGGGCGACGGGTGTGAAGCGGCAGGTGTTTTTTGTGAGTGTGGGCGGGTTTGACACCCACAACAATCAAAACCAACAACACAACGGATTGATGGCACGGGTGGCACATGCGATGCAGTATTTCGACACTGCGCTGGGAGCCATCAACGCACGTAACAACGTCACCACCTTTACCGCCAGCGACTTTGGTCGCACCTTCACCACCAATGGTGACGGTACGGATCATGGCTGGGGTGCGCATCAGTTTGTGATGGGTGGAGCGGTGCGCGGCGGCGATCTATTCGGTACATTCCCAACCCTGGTCGCCAAGAAGTCGGGCAGTAACGATTTCGACAGCCCAGATCAGGTGAAAAATGGTGCGATGTTGCCCACAACTTCGGTAGATCAGCTAGGCAGCACGCTAAGCCGCTGGTTCGGCCTGTCAGACAGTCAGGCACTGTCGGTGTTTCCGAATTTGGCGAATTTTGATATTACGGCACGCAATCTGGGGTTTATGCGAACATAATGAGGCTGCGTCTTGATGATCACACGGCGTGCCTGCTGCAAGATGAGGTCCCTAAACTTCTGCACAAACTGCAGTATAAAAACGGCGCAATTCTAAGCATGCAAAGCACATGATCTTGAGCGAAACGCACAGTACGCCACCACTATTAATTCAATAGCACGCTACGCACGTTTTATAACGGGTAGGAGCCGATTTGGCTTAATATTTTGATGGTTGGTGAGCTGTGCGTTTCGCTCTAGCTTATAGACCTGCGACCTACCGTCGGGCAGTTAGCTCATAAATTTTTTGAAAACACACGTGATGTCGGCAACGGTGAATTTGAGTTGGTCTCAACGTGCCTTCCAAAAAATTTCTGATCCAACCGCCCAACGCTCTCCACTTCGGAGTTGGCAGGCTAAGGCTCGCTCGATTGAACGGCTAGGCATCAGCTTTCTTCAAAGTAGTCAGAGTCAGCACGCTTGACTACATAAGATGCTGACGCGGAGACCCCGACATCAAAGTC
This sequence comes from Variovorax sp., assembly GCA_031376105.1. Lineage (GTDB taxonomy): Bacteria > Pseudomonadota > Gammaproteobacteria > Burkholderiales > Burkholderiaceae_C > JANMDU01. Next base: position 1,977 of record JANMDE010000168.1, read on the forward strand.
AATCATTAGCGCGGAAAGATTTTTGCCATCAATGAGAACGACTTTGGTATCAATGCGCGATGCGTAGTCAACTGCATCCGAGGTGTAGGAAGACGTTGTGATGAAGACTCCTTTTCTCGCGCGTTGACCTTGAAGTGCACCGACGAACTTCTGAATCTCCGGTCTACCCACTGAGCCTTGCCATCGTTTCGCTTGAATAAAGATCGTGTCGAGGCCGAGCCGATCTTCTTTTATGATGCCGTCGATTCCGCCATCTCCGGTTTGACCAATTCGTTCGCCTGCATCGCGGCGTGACCCCCCGTAGCCCATCTTAACGAGGAGTTCTACGACGAGTTGCTCGAAGAATGTTGGTGAACACGACATGATTCGAGAGAGCAACTCCTGTGCGAGTTGCTCTCGCAAACCCTGGTAAGCAAGCTCGATTGCTTCTTCGGGAGTGGTTGTTGTTAGAGACAACTCGATCGGCTGAGCCTGCTCGGTGCTGGGTTTTGAGACATCTCGAAATTCAATAAACTCCGGCCACTGCTCAAGAAACTTAGCGTCTATCTTGGAAGGATTCGACGCCAAAGTTTGCATTCCCCGTTCGGTGATCTTGAAGACTGCTCTACGGGGAGCCTCGATAAGCGCAGCCTTCTTAAGATAGGTTCTCGCCCAGCCAATTCGGTTCTTAAAGATTCCCTGCTGTCCACTTGGTAGCAATTCGGCTCTTTCGGCTGGTGTGAGCTTGAAGTTTTCAGCCAGTGATTCTTCTGCGTCTCGAAGCGAGTGCTCTTTCCCGTCAGCCAAGTGGTGCAGAAAAGGGAGCATGCAAGTTTGATAGTCAGGGATTGCCATAAACGGAGGATGCGCGGGTCGCGCGTTTTTGATGTCTAAAGTAATTTACGCTCAAAACTGCGGTGTGCACACGGTGCCGTGATGTAAGTTGGGCATCAAAAAAACATAATTCCTCATACAAATCATAAACTTAGGTAAATTACTACAGTTTTTGAACACAGTTTTAAAAGAATCGACGAACATTGCAGGTTGTAAGCTGGTTTATAGCGCAGTTTCCAGACACAAAGAGGATGTTTTAAATCGCATTCATCAACTCTGAAGCGGAGAGCGGAGGGTGGTTGCGCTGGAAATTTTTTGGAAGGCGCGTGGAGACCATCTTTAGTTTACCGATTCCGCAATCGCGTGTGTTTTCAAAAAATTTACAGGGTAACTGCGCGACGCTAGGCCGCAGGTGCATGACTTCGAGTGAGACTTGTCCCCAGCAAGAATCCTTCGACAAGCTCAGGATGAACGGAAGTGGAATGCAAGAAACGCTATTAATTCGATAGCACACTATGCAGACAATATAACGGGTAACAGCCGATTTGGCTTAAAAATCAGAACGTCACCACATGATCGACTTCAGCGCGAATCCCGATCCACTCGCCAATCTTGTGATCATGATGACTCGGCACATGCGCCATCACTTGTTCGCCGGTTTTGAGCTCTAGGGTGTAGAGAAACTCATTCCCGCGAAACGCTTTGCGGATGATTTTGGCTTGTACGGGGGAAGCATCATCGTGAATGATGTCGTCTGCGCGTAGCAGTACATCAACTTCGCCAACGGCTAAGCCTTCTAGCTCAGAGGGCAGAATATCATGCAACTCGCCGAGGGGCGTGACGACGTGTTTGTGTAGCGCGCCGCCTTCGTTGTGCAGCTCAACGCGCGCTTTGGCAAACACGCCGTGGCCAATAAAATCAGCCACGAAGCGGGTGGCGGGGCGGTGATAGAGCGTATAAGCATCGGCCCATTGGTGCAGCTTGCCTTCATGCATTACACCGATCACATCCCCGGTGGCGAAAGCCTCCAGCTGATCATGCGTCACCATCAGCGCTGTGGCATCAGCAGCTTTCAAAATGCTGCGCACTTCATGAGCCAAGCGCTCACGCAAATCCACATCAAGGTTAGAAAACGGTTCATCGAGCAGCAGCAATTGCGGCTTAGGAGCGAGCGCCCTTGCAAGTGCAACCCTCTGCTGCTGCCCGCCCGAGAGCTCATGCGGCATGCTGCGCCGCGAAGCTTCCAAGCCCACCAGCGCCAGCACCTCGCGCACCCGCTCGCGCCGCGCGTCGCCCGGCAAATGCATGATGCCAAAGGCGACGTTGCGGCCAATATCCATGTGCGGGAACAAAGCATAGTCTTGAAACACCATGCCCACGCGCCGCTGCTCGGGCGCCAACACATACGCCTGGCTGCTCACCACCTCGCCCGCCAGCTCCACGCTGCCGCCGCTGAGGGGCTCTAGCCCGGCCACGGCGCGCAGCAGCGTGGTTTTGCCGCAGCCTGACGGCCCGATCAACACCCCAATCTCGCCTGCTTTCAAACCAAAGCTCACGCCATCGACTGCGCTAGGCGCGCTGGGCGCTTGGCTTTCGTATCGGACGCTGAGTTGCTTGAGTTGGAGAAACATAGCTTCGTATTCTAAATGAGTACAATTCTCATTTGAATTTATGTCACGCCTTGTCCAGATCCCTTTGCTGCTGATTGCCTTGCTCGTGGCGCTACCGGTGTTGGCTGTTTTTGCGGCATTGGCCCAATGGAACAGCGTCAGCTCAGATATTTTGGTGCAAATGGCGAACACCGTGCTGCCGCAATACGCTATTACTTCTATAGCATTGTGCATAGCTGTTGCAACGGGTACAGCCCTGATTGGTATGACAACAGCCTGCGCAGTGACGCTTTTTGACTTCAAAGGCAAGCGCTTTTTTGAATGGGCGCTGCTGCTGCCGTTGGCCATGCCGGCCTATGTCTCAGCCTATGCCTACACCGATTTTTTGCAGTATTCCGGGCCTGCGCAAACGTGGGGTCGGGAGCTATTTGGCCTGCAAGGCCGCTTGCTGCCCGAGATTCGCAGCACCTGGGGCGCAGCGCTGCTGTTTATTTTTACACTTTACCCATATGTCTATTTGCTGGCGCGCGCCGCTTTGCTGGACCGCGCCGCGCATTTGATGGAGGCAGCGCGGCTGCTCGGCGCACCGCTTCGCACCCGCATCCGCCGCGTGGCGCTGCCGCTGGCTCGCCCGGCCGTGGCTGCGGGTGTGGCGCTGGCGCTCATGGAAACGCTGGCCGATTACGGTGTATCGAGCTATTTCGGCATTCAAACCTTCACTGCCGGTATTTACAAAGCGTGGCTTGCCATGGACAACGCAAAGGCCGCTGCGCAATTGGCTGTGATGCTGCTGATCGTGATTGCGCTGCTGCTCAAACTAGAGCGTCGTGCCACGGCAAAAATGCGCTTTTCTGCGAGCAGAGGGGCTCGCGCGGGCAGCATGGAAGCCAAGCCCGTGTTGCTTCAAGGGCGCAAGCAGCTCAAAGCACAGTTGTTTTGCGCCATTCCGATCGCTTTGGGCTTTGCGCTGCCGGTGCTGATGATGCTGCGCCCGCTGCTGGACGGCATGGCGGGCGCCACGCTGCGCTGGGCTGAGTTTGCGCAATGGGCTTTGAACAGTTTTAAGCTGGCTGGCCTGGCCGCTGTGTTGGCAACACTGCTGGCCATTCTTCTTGCTTTCGCGCAGCGCCGCCAACCCAGCCGGCTCAATCAAGCCATCACCCACACCGTGGGCTTGGGCTATGCCGTGCCGGGCGCTGTGATTGTGGTGGGGCTGTTGATTCCGGTGGGTTTGCTGCAACAATGGCAGCCCGAGTGGCGCATCGGTGCCATCGTCACCACCACTGTGCTCGGCATTCTCTGGGCCTATCTCGTGCGCTTTACGGCCGTGGCGCTGCAAAGCATTCAAAGCGGCTATGCGCGAATCCCGCAAAGCTATGACGACACCGCGCGCATGCTCGGCAGCTCTGGCGGCAAGCTGCTGCTGCGCGTGCACGCGCCGCTGCTGAGCCGCAGCGCTGCAGTGGCGATGCTGTTGGTGTTTGTGGACGTGATGAAAGAACTGCCTGCCACCTTGGTGTTGCGCCCTTTTAACCACGATACGCTGGCCGTGATGGCTTATCAGCTCGCCAAAGACGAGCGGCTGGCCGAGGCCGCGCTGCCCTCGCTGGCTTTGGTGTTAGTGGGTTTGATACCAGTGCTGCTGCTGAGTCGCTCATTGCGCAGCCGATAATTTAGAGAAAATAGCCTACTCGCCCTTATAGAATATGCATAGTTTGCTATAAAAATAAGAGCGATTCAAAATCACTTGCGCACAAAGCGCAGCACCGTTTCTACGATTTGCTCGCGCCTTTTGGCCGCCACGGCCTTGTCGCGCAGGTCTAATTTGAAAATTGTGCCAAAAGTAAACCGGTTGGACACATTAAAGAAGCTCAACGCCGAAATCGTGGCGTGAATATCGATGGCGGCAAGGCCTTCGCGGAAGATGCCTTGCGCCACGCCGCGCTCATAGAGCTGATTGATGGACTGCAGGGCAGGCACGTTGAGCCCCTGAATGCTTTTGCTAATGGCCAAGTATTCCGCGCGGTTGATGTTTTCACCCATCACGATGCGGATGTAATCCTCGTTGCCTGCGTGGTGGTCAAACGTAAATTCCACCAAGCGCCGCAGCGCGGCCTCGGGTGCGAGGTCATCCAAATGCAGGCCGGATTCGATCTCTCTTAGGCGGCTGTAAGCGGCCTCCAACACGGCCACATACAGGCCTTCTTTGCTCTCAAAATAGTAGTAGATCATGCGCTTGCTGGTGCGC
>JANMDE010000169.1:0-12359 GCA_031376105.1 Variovorax sp.
CGTCTGTTTTATAGACTTCCCTTTTTGCCTGCACTTTTGTCTTTCTTTTTTGCGTCTTTCGCGTAACTTTCGCGCCCTTCTCATCCGGTTTTGGTATTAAGCGTTTTGCTCAAACGCCGTATAAGCCGTCTCGTCCATCAAAGCTGTCAGCTGGCCAGCATCAGAGAGCTTTACTTTGAAGAACCAGCCTGCGCCAAGAGGATCAGAATTGGCCAAGGCAGGGTCTGAACGCAAAGTTTCATTCACTTCCGTCACCGTGCCGCTCACAGGCATGTAGACGTCGGCTGCAGCCTTCACGCTTTCGACCACTCCCGCTACGTCTTTCTGTGCATAGGCTTTGCCCACTTCGGGCAAATCCACAAACACCACATCGCCCAGCGCGTCTTGCGCATGGTGTGTGATGCCGACGGTTGCCGTATCGCCCTCGACTTTGAGCCATTCATGGTCTTCGGTGTATTTCATCGTCATGATGTGTTCTCCTAAAAAAGATGGATTAGATTAATTGGGGTCAGAACCCAATTAATTTTGGGTTGAATGAGACTTTAGCCACGATAGTAGCGCTGCTGCACAAAGGGCATGGCGCAGACTTTCATCGGCACGGGTTTGCCGCGAACCATGGCGTGAATTACGGTGTCGTTGACTGCGAAATCGATGCTCACATAGCCTATCGTAATAGGCTGATTGATCGTGGGGCCGAGCAGGCCGCTGGTGACTTTGCCTACTTGCTGGCCATCCACGCTCACTAGCTCAGTGCCATCGCGCACGGGGATGCGCTCTTGCGCGATCAAACCCACACGTTTCTTTGAAGGTTTTTGACCTTCCCCCGTTATATTCATTGCGCTGTGTGCTATTAAATGAGTAGCGCCTGGGAATCCTAAAGCGCGCTCGCCACCAACGCGGCGTACCTTCTGAATCGCCCAAGTCAGCGCGGCTTCGACCGGATTCGTCGTCTCGTCAATATCGTTACCATACAAGCAAAGACCCGCCTCCAAGCGCAGCGAATTACGAGCGCCGAGGCCAATCGGTTTGACCTCCGGTTGCGCGATCAGGACGCGTGCAAACGCCTCAGCTTGCTTGCCCGGCACAGAAATCTCAAATCCATCCTCTCCGGTGTAGCCGCTGCGCGTGATGAACAGCTTCACGCCATTCCATACAAAATCTCCGCCCGTCATGAACACCAGCTTTTCCACGCCGGGAATCAAACGGACTAGCGCCGTGACGGCTTGTGGGCCTTGCAGTGCGAGTAGGGCATCTTGGTCTAAATAGGTCAGCTTAGTAGAAGGATGCGATACCGCTAAATATTCGCGCATCCATTTCAAATCGCCATGCTTACAAGCGCCGTTCACGATGATGAAAAGATGATCGCCCCGGTTGGTGAACATCAAATCGTCAATGATGCCGCCCGCGTCATTCGTGAGGAAGCCGTAGCGCTGCTTGCCCACGCCGAGGCCCAATACGTCCATCGGTATCAGTGATTCAAGGGCGAGAGCGCGTTCTTCATGGGAAGCGCCATCCAGCCGCACTTGCCCCATATGCGACACATCAAACAAGCCCGCTGCAATGCGCGTGTGAGCATGTTCGGCCATCAGGCCAGCAGGGTATTGCACGGGCATTGAATAGCCCGCAAACGGCACCATGCGAGCGCCGAGCTCAATGTGCAATGCATTTAACGGGACGGAGAGTAAATCGTGAGGATCGGACATGCGCAGGGTTTCCAAATCAAAAATACCAGCGCAAGGCAACATTGCCGAGAGCTGGATGATGAAACCCTGTTGTCCGCTTTACCTGAGAGATTCTTGAGCCTCGATCAGCCCAGTTGCCCCTTCGGTGGACTGAGCTTTGCACTCAGCCTCTCTCCAACAGAATATGAGAGCCAAAGCTCCCAATTGCCTGTCCTTTTGCCTGAGCGTTTGCTGATCTTGCAATCAACTGCGCCTTCGGCGATTCAGTGAAGAATTCTCTCCAAGCGAGTACGATTGTACGTGAGCCGCTGGCTCATTTGTAAACAAGATCACGCAAGCCCAAACTGATCACCGGGATATAAGTGATCAGCATCAGGCAAAAGAGAATCACCAAGACAAAGGGCAGCAGGTAGGGAATGATCCTATCCAGCGATATTCGCGCCACGGTGCATGCGGCGAACAGGTTCACGCCAAAAGGCGGCGTGATCATGCCCAGAGCGAGATTGACCACCATGATCAGGCCGAAATGCACCGGATCAATGCCGAAATGCATGGCCACGGGCGCGAGAATCGGCGCAAGCACGATGATGGCCGCGCTGGTTTCGATGAACATGCCGATCACGAAAAGCGCTGCGTTCACACCGAGCAAGAATAGCGCGGGGCTTTGTAACACTGCCTTGAGATACTGGCCTATCGCATCAGGAACGCCAGCGCGGGTGATCAGGAAGGCAAACAGGCCCGCATTGGCAATGATGAACATGATCACCGCGCTGGAAATCACGGATTTCTTCAAGATTTTGTAGAGATCGGCGATTTTGATTTCGCGATAGATCAAGGTACCAACGATCAATGCGTAAAACACCGCCACCGCCGATGCCTCGGTGGGCGTGAAGATACCGCCATAGATGCCGCCCAAAATGATGATCGGCATCATCAGCGCCCAGCCCGCTTGCCAAGTGGCTTTGCCAAAACTCAAGCGGCCATCGCCATCGTTTTTGCCATAGCCTTTGATGCGGCAATAAATGTGGACATAAAGCATCAAGACCACGCCGATCAGCAGCCCGGGGCCAAAGCCAGCGATGAAAAGCTCACCAATCGAGACTTCAGCGCTCACGCCATACAAAATCATGGGAATGCTCGGCGGAATGATCACACCCAGCTCGGCGCTGGTGGCCTGTAAGGCAGCCGCATAAGGGGTGGGGTAGCCATGTTTGATGAGTGCGGGGATGATGATGGCACCAATGGCAAATGTGGTGGCCACAGAAGAGCCAGACACCGCAGCAAAAATCATGCAGGTGAGCACGCATGTCATTGGCAAGCCGCCTTGCACACCGCCCACAATAGATTTAGCAAATTCCACCAGTCGGCGCGAGATGCCGCCCGTTTCCATGATGTTGCCAGCGAGAATGAAAAACGGAATCGCTGCGAGTGGAAATTTATTGATCGAGGAAAACATTTCCTTGACCGAAATCAACATGTTGGCGTTACCAATTTGAATGCCGACGATAGCCGACAAACCAATCGACACAGCCACAGAGACGGTGAGTGCGAAGCACAACACCATCGTGAGAATCATCATCATGCTCATTGAGCGGTCTCCAACTCAAGGCGCTGTGGATCCAGCAAATTGCCGATAATGCCAATCGCACTGAAGATGCCGCCCACGGGCATAGCGAGGTAAGCCCAAAACATGCTCACATCCTCCAAGCCGATCGTGGTCTGCACCCTGCCGCGATTGGCATAATCCCAGCCCCACCAAACGATCACGAAGATCAAAGTGAGCGCAGCGAGTGTGACCACGTAATCCAGCACCCGCTTGACCTTGGGGGGGCTCCAGCGATACAGCACATCCACGCTGACCATCGCGCCTTGCCGAAAGGCGGCGGCGATGCCCAAAAACACCATCCAAATCAAACTGAAGCGAATCAAAACCTCTGTCCATTCCGCTGGGCGCTCCAAGATGAAGCGCGTGATGATTTGAAACATGCCCAGACAGGATGCAATGATGAGCATGGCGCAGGCCAGAATCATGGCCAAACCAGTGGTGAAACTCTCAAACTTCAAGAAGGCATTTTTCATGTTGTGATGGCTTAGCGGACGCTCTAAAACAGATACTGATACAAAAAATACGTCGAAAACCGAAGTTTGCCGACGTATTTATTGAATAGTTTGCTATTGATTAAATAGCATTACTTAACGTTGCGAATGCGGTCAATATTGGCTTTACCAAACTGCTTTTCGAACTCTGCATTCACGGGTGCGAGTGCGGCGATGAATTTGGATTTATCCACGTTCTCCACCACGGTCATACCCTTGCCGCGCAGCTCGGCCACGCCCTTGATATCGTCTTCGTCAACACGTGCGCGACCGACTTTGGCGCCTTCTTGTGCGGCCTCGAGAAAGGCGGTTTTGTCGGCAGCAGAAAGCTTGTCAAATGCGCCCTTGCTCATGAGGAAAATCGCAGGAGAATACACATGCCCTGTAAGTGAGAGATGTTTTTGCACTTGGTCAAACTTGGCTGCCATGATCACAGACAGCGGATTTTCTTGACCATCAACCGTGCCTTGCTGCAAGGCTGTAAATACTTCGGGGAAGGCCATGGGCGTGGTCACGATGCCGAAGCCTTTGTAGGCGGCAACGTGGACGGGGTTTTCCATCGTGCGCATTTTCAGGCCCTTCAAGTCATCGGGCGAATTCACCGAGCGCTTGCTGTTGGTCATGTGGCGCACGCCGTTTTCACCCCAAGCGAGCGCTTTGAAGCCTTTGGGCTCAAATTCCTTGAGCATGTCTTGGCCGATTTGGCCATCGAGCACGGCGCGGGCGTGGGCTTTGTCACGGAAGAGGAAAGGAATATCGAAAATACGCGCACTGGGCACGAAATTGGGCACGGGGCCGGTCGATGAGAAAGTCAGCTCTTGCGTGCCCAGCTGCACGGCTTCAATGCTTTCGCGCTCGCCGCCTAATGCGCCCGAGTAAAAAGCCTGAATTTTGTAACGGCCTGCAGTGCGCTTTTCAACTTCGCGGGCGAAGGTGTCAATGGCCACGCCTTGGTGCGAGTTTTGCGCCACGGAAATGCTGATGCGCATATTGGTTTGCGCCAACGCAGAGCCAGCGGTTGCAATGAGGCCTGCGGCAAAGGAAGCGGCGAGGAAAAGGCGAGAAAGTTTCATGGGTGTCTCCAAGGGGGTTCAAAGCAGTCATGCGGACAAGCCGCAGGGCATCGAAAAGTCTAACCCCAAACCTTGCAAATACTCTCAGGGGATGCCCGGGGATGCGGTTTGGCTCTAACTGAAATCAGACTTTGAGCTCGGGGTGATTTTCTGCGATGTGCGCGCGCACAATTTCTTCAAAGCTGGCATTGGCTTGCAAGCCCAGCGCATTCGCTCGCGGGCTGGCAATGCGGGCAGGCCAGGTGCTGACGATGCGTTCGATTTGTGGGTCAATTTGCCACTTTACCCTTTCAAAAACTGCGTTTCCTGCTATCATTTTTAGAGCGTCTGCCATCGCACCAACGGTGGTGGTCATGGCTGGGAGATTGAGCGTAGTGAGTGGGCCCCAGTCGGTGTCAGAGGCCTCTACGCAGCGGATGATGCCTTCTATGGTGCGACCGGGCGAAGACAGGGCGACCTGTGTTTCCGGCGCGACGGGTACAACTGATTCAACGCCGCGCAGTGGCTCGCGGATCATGCCGCTGAAAAACCCCGAGGCCGCGCCGTTGGGCGCACCGGGGCGCACGGAAACCGTCATCAGCCGTGCACTGCGGGCAGTGATGAAGCCTTTGCGACCGTAGTCGGCCATGAGTTGCTCGCCGATGGCTTTTTGAATGCCGTAGCTTGATTGCGGCGTGGGCAGGGTCAAATCCGTCATTGGCAGTTGAATGGGTAAGAGCGGCGTTTGGCCAAAAACGGCCAAGGAGCTTGCGAAGAAGACCAAGGGCTGGGTCAGAATAGCGCGGCAGCTCTCCAGCAGGGCGTGCGTGGTGGCGTAATTGCTGCGCATGCCGAGATCGAAATTGGCTTCGCATTCACCGCTGACGGCGGCGGCCAAATGAAACACGGCGGCGGCATCGGCATGGCGAGCGAGCAGATTGGCCGGGTTGCTTTGTAGTTGGTCAAACAAATCGCCCACTTCACTGCTTATGCGCGGGTCAGCCGCCAGATCAGCAGGTGCGGCCACGCGGTCTGCGAGCACGATGCGGGTGATGCTTTGTGCGGCTTGGCCTTTTAAGTTCAGCGTGTTGCGCTTCAAAAGTTCGCGGGCGAGGCGAGCGCCCAAGAACCCGGCGCCGCCAGTGATGATGATTTTCATAAGGATGCTTTCTCCAAAAGTGATTGCTCTTTTTTCAGTTGATAACGCACGAAATCCACGTGTTGGCGAAGCGTATAGACGCGGTCAGTAAATTCGAGTGTAAATTTCGTGGTACTGATCCGCTCTTCAATATGGTCAAGCTGAGCGCGTGCTGCTGAAATCTCTTCTTGGCTGAGTTGGCGTGAGCGTATATCGGTTTCCATCTTCAGCAACTGGCCATAACGCTGATACAGACGGTTTTTTTCTCGGAATTGCAGCAAGTTGGGGATCAGCTTGATCACGGGAATGCCAATGGCTGCAAGCGGTATCAAAATGAGCAGCAGGCGCTGCAAGGCGTTGGCCAGCCAGAAAGGCATGTAGCGTTGCAAAAAGGGGCGACCGTCTTTGAAATAGCGCACGGCTTCTTCGGCAAGGGGGAAATCTGTGCCGCGCGGGTGAGGAAATTCTGAGGGTCGGCTGAGCAAGGTTGCGCCTTTGTGGATGTCTCGGGCGGCTTCTAACAACAGATACGCAATGGCTGGATGGGTGTCTTGCCGGATCACAAGGTTGGCGGTGGTGGTGAGCAAGGTGATGTCTTGCTCGGGCGTTTTGCTCAGCGGATCAACGGAGCCTGCTTTGAGCACCACGGTGGAGAGGTAGGGCAGGCGGCGTGTGATGCCTTCAGCGAGTGAGAGGTTGATCAGCGCCGCAGCGTTGGTGGGGGCGAGTAGCTTTTGCACAGCGGCAGCTTGCGGTGAGGCAATCAAGATGATGGCATCGAGCTTTTTATCCAACAGCGCCTGCGCTGCGACCATGCCGGAGTTGGACTCGAAGGTGGCATTTTGCGCAGACACGCCATAGGCTTTGAGCAGATCGAGCGCCACTTTGCGCGTGCCGCTGCCTTCCGCTCCCACGGCGATGCGCCTGCCTGCCAAACCTTGCAGGCTGCCTGCGAGTTTTTTTGCCATCTCCGGCGATTGCGCAAAGATCCAGAGCGGCTCATAGCCAACCACAGCCAGCGAGCGCAGCGGCGTATTCTCTTCGTCTTGGTTAGGATCAATCGAGAGCTGCCCGAGGCCACCTTGCACAAAGCCAACGGCAGTGCCTCTTTGCTCTAAGCGTTCTAAATTTTGCACCGAGCCGGCTGAGGTTTGCAGATTTAAATTGATGCCGTTGGCCTTGAGATAGGCTTTGTATTTTTCGCCAAATTGGTGATAAGCGCCATCGGCTGCCCCAGTGGTCATGTTGACGCTGCGGGGTGGCGCGGGGCTGATGTAGCGCATGAGTGCCCAGATGATGACTGCCAACAAGGTGATGATGGCAGCTGCAGCGATGTATTGTTGTTTGCGGGAGAGCTGCGGGATGACCATATTCGCAGTCTAAATCGGTTTTTGTGCTTTTTTACGTTGTTGCAGCGCTGTGGTCTGAGATAGCTGATATCGAGCGCCCTCATGGTGGGGTACCACAAATCGGTCGCCCGATATCAGCTATCTCAGACCGGTTTGTACAACGCGACAGAGTAGCTCCGAAGACACATCTTCAGCAAACCAAGACTATCAATTCAATAGCACTCTACGCACAAGGCATAACGGGTAGAGGCTCAAAAGGCTTAAAACCTAAGCGAAAAACCCTTTGCAAAGCATGTAAGCTGCCAACACATACAAAATACAGGCAAACACACGCTTGAGACGCTTGATATCCATCGCATGCGCTGCCTTTGCGCCCACCGGTGCCATGAAAACGCTGGTCAGCGCGATCAAGGCCAAGGCGGGTAGCCAGATGTAGCCCAGCGAGCCGGCGGGCAAACCGCTCACGCCTTGGCCGCTGATGGCATAGCCAATCGCGTTGACCACGGCGATGGGAAAGCCCAAAGCGGCTGATGTGGCTACGGCGTTGTGAATGGCCACGTTGCACCACATCATGAATGGCACGCTGATAAAGCCACCGCCCGCGCCGACCAAGCCAGACAGAAACCCGATGACACCGCCACCCACCAGCTGGCCACTCGTGCCCGGCATCTGGCGCGTTGGCGCGGGTTTTTTGTCGAGGAACATTTGCGTCGCAGAAAAGCTCACAAACAGACCGAAGAAAATCGCCAGCCATGCACCTTTGAGTAGCGCGAATACGCCCAGGCTGGCAATCAGCCCACCGATCACAATGCCAGGCGCGAGGCCTTTGACGATGTCCCAGCGCACCGCGCCGCGCTTGTGATGTGCGCGCACGCTAGAGATGCTGGTGAAAATGATCGTGGCCATGGAAGTGGCAATGGCCATTTTCACAGCCAAATCAGGCGAAGCGCCTCGTGTGCTCATGATGTAGGTGAGAAACGGCACCATGATCATGCCGCCGCCAATACCGAGCAAACCCGCCAAGAAACCTGTACCCACGCCTAAGACGAGCAGTTCGAGGATGAGGAGCGCGTCGAGCGTCATGTTGTTGTCGTTTTCAAAAAAGGGAAAGGTGCTTGCAGCTGATGTGTCAGGCCGGCATCCTGAACCGGGGTTCAGGTGGGCGAGATCAGCAACTCTTTGGGTTCGTCTGACGCGAGACGATCACGCTTGAGAGGCAATTTTCAAGCCCGGGCTCTAAGAGCATTGGTACAAGAATATAAAGCCCAACACGGCTGCAAGCAGCTTGATTTTAACGCTGCACAGCAGTGTTTGCTTGCGTTGTCGTGTCACTTTCTTTTTGCGCGAGCATGTCCATCACCCAGCCCGCCGCACACATACCGAAAGTGGCTGTGACGCTGACGACCGAGCCATAGCCATGGCAATTGAGGCTGCCATCGGCATCTTCAATCGCACAAGACGAATCGGCAGGTGCGACCGATTCTTTGCTAAACACGCAGGTGATACCGATGCGTTTGTCTCGCGGGGCGCCGTGTTGCTTACGCAGGCGGTAGCGCAGGTCAGACAGCAGCGGATCATGCGTGGTGTCGCTCAAATCGGCGATGTCTACTTTTTCGGCTCGGCGCTTGCCACCGGCCGCGCCTGCGGTGATGAACCAAGGCGCTTGATTTTTGAATTGCTTTTGCTGCGTTAAATTTGCAAGGGCCCAAACGGCCAGCGCTGTTTTGGTCTTTTGCTGATCGCAACAGTCGAGCACGGCATCGAATCCGCTGCCGGCCAGTTGCCCCCAATTCTCAGGCGTGGCGAATTCCTCGATGGCGTTGACCTTGCAATCAGGGTTGAGCAAGGCAATTCGTTCTCGCATCGCCAGCACCTTGGCCTTACCGACAGACAGCGAATCAGCGTGTATTTGCCGGTTGATATTCGATTCAGCCACTTGGTCAAAATCAATCAAAGTGATTTGCCCGACACCGCTGCGAGCCAGCGCCTCGGCAGCCCATGAGCCCACGCCGCCAACGCCAACGACAGCCACATGGGCTGCACGGACGCGTGTCGCACCACTCACGCCATACAGGCGGTCCAAGCCCGAAAATCGCCTCCGAAGATCAGCCTCCATCAGGCCATGCTCTCTAATCGCCAGATTTGGTATTTGAAAGCGATGACTGCGCCCGCGATGATGGCAGCTACCGCAATGAAGCTCATGGTGGAGAGCGTAGAAATGCCGCTCAAGCCTTGGCCCACGGTGCAGCCCATCGCGGTCACGCCGCCAATGCCCATCAGCACTGCGCCTACGAGGTGGTTAGCCACATCTTCCGTGCTGCCGAAGCCTTCCCAGCGAAAGCTCTTGGTGGCGAGCGCCACCACCGCAGAGCCAGCAATCACGCCAAAGACCGAGATGATCCCCAAGGTCAATACCTTGGATTTATCACTGAAAAACATCAGCCAATCCACCGTGTAAGCCACCGGTGCGACGAAGCTGAGTGCCTCTGCACGACCTGAATTCGTACCGATAAAAGCCTCTTGCAAAGTCTCAGGATGCTCGGCAATGTAGCCCAGCGAGCCACTGACCCACCACATGGCCGTAATCACCAGACCAATGCCGATGCCGGCAAGCAGGTTATCAACGCTATGAAATTCTTTGGAAAGCAAGGCCCACACGATCAGCCCACCGCCGACCAGCAACGCGGCCAGCACCTGCATGGCCTGAATTTTTAAGCCAAACAGGCTACTGGCCGCTATAGATATTGAATTGTATGCTACTGTATTAATAGCAACTGTATCCACCGTCGCAACCCGCACAACGCCGGTGATGCCTTTGAGCGTGGCGAAGGCGGCCACGCCCATCACGATGAACACGATCAAGGATTTCAGGCTACCCCCACCGATGCGCACCAAAGTCTTACTGCCGCAGCCGGAGGCCAGCACCATGCCAAAACCGAACAAAAACCCGCCCACGAGGGCCGAGAGCCAGAGTACCCGGCTACCAGAGTAGAGTGTTTTGGCGGGATCAACTTTGCCCAGATACACCAAAACCCCAAAACCTAGCATGGCCACGCCCGCTGCCATGGCCCATTGGCGCATGCGTTGCCAGTCGCCGATGTTGACGATATCGCTGACTGCGCCCATGGTGCAGAAATGCGTGCGCTGGGCAATGGCTCCAAAAAGGCAGGAAAAAACGAAAGAGGCAAGCAGAACCTGTTGGTTGAGCCCGGAAAGTTCAGAAATTTGCATAATTTGTATTTTAAGTGAGTGCAACAGGGTGTTGGGGCGATTGAGTTTTGCGCGATAAGGTGCAGTCGTTAGAATCCACTCATTTACAGTCAACAAGAGTTATGGCCACCATCGTAGTTTGCGAAGATGATGCATCCACCCGGGCGCTGATCACGGCTGTGCTCAGCAAAGCAGGGCATCAGGTTGAAGCATTTGATAACGGCTTGATGGGATTTGTGCGCTTGCTGGAGGGTGATGTTGAGCTGCTTGTGAGCGATGTCCAAATGCCAGGAAAAGATGGCTTTAGCTTGGTGGCCGACGTGCGACAAGACAAGCAGCTTCTTCACATCCCTTGTATTTTGCTAACCAGCTTGCAAGAGCGTGCGCATATGCGTGTGGGCATGACCAGTGGCGCCGATGATTACGTCACCAAGCCTTTTCAGCCCAGCGAATTGATCGAAGCAGTTGATGGTCAACTCAAACGAGCCATGCAAGTGTATGCATTGCATGAAGAAGAAAGGCAGCGCTCGGTGAATACGGCGGTCGGCCAGCGTACCAATGAGTTGATGAGGCAGTTTGAAGAGAGGCTGCGTAGCGAACTTCAATCACGCTGGGCGCAATCAGATATGGCAAGCCAAGAGCTCTCAGGCATGCTGATCGCATGCGTGATTGCCCAGCAAGATGAGTGGTTAAAACATGTGAGCAGTTCGCAAATGGCCGATATGGCACGGCATTTTTTCAATAAAGTGTCCGATTGTGCTGCGCTGTTTAATGCAGATCATTTGCAAGTTGTGGGAGACGGTTTGCTGATTGTCTTTGATGAGGTATCAGATACGCCGTCTACCAACCATGCGGGTCGGGCTTTGCGTTTGGTGCGAGCCATGGAATCCATCACTGGCAGTATGTTGGCATATATCCAAGGCCAGTTGCAGGCAACTGTGGGCGACAAACCCTTGCCGCCCTTTGCTTGCTCCTTGGTTTTGCACAAGGGAAAACTGAGCTTGGCCAAGCTAGATGGCGTGGCTGGCGGCATCGAGCAATTGGTGCCCATTGGGCTGGATGTTCAACTGCTCACCAAGCTGCTCAAGGCGGGGCTGGCTTTGCGCTGGCGCGTGTTGCTCAGCCAAACTGCGGTGAGCAGTATGGCCAAGCATCGCGTGGAGTTAGCCTATCAAGAGCACGTGGATATCAAATTGGCGGGACAGACGCTGCACATTTATCGCGCTCAATAATCTGTGACTAATTTGTTTATTGCTCGAGCGCTTTGCGAATCGCCTCGACGCGAGCGCGGTTCACGCCAAAATCTTTTTGTCCCAAGCGGCTTGAGCTGCGCACATCAATGATGCCTTTGCTGGTATCGAGTGCGAATTCAATGTCGTCGGTGAACTTGAGCAAGGCGGTGGTGCTTTGCGCATAGATGTAGCCAGGCTCTTGCTTCAAGATCACAGTGCGCGGCATGGCTTGCAGGGTTTCTGTGATTTTTTTCATCTCTGCGCTGCCGTCGCCTGTAGCCTTGAGTGGGGCAATCGTAGCGTAGGTACGGCGCGGATGGTCAGGCCATAGATCGGCTTGGCTGGTGACGGAATTCGGTGTTAAGGCAGGGCGCTTGAGCTTGCCTTCTTTCAAGCCGAGATCTTGCGGCGCTTTGCCGCGCAGGAAGCCCATTTGACCGGCGATGATGAGGATGAGAGCCAGCAGTGCAATGGCCAAAACGAAGAGGATGAGATAGCGCATGAGATATTTCCTTAAACTTGCCACGAGGTTGTATCAGGTCTTTCTGGAAGGCTCAACCTAGAGATGCTAGGCGCTGTCTCGGCGATGACTTTGCCGC
>JANMDE010000253.1:0-2036 GCA_031376105.1 Variovorax sp.
TGCGTTTCAAATCGCGCCCACCGTCTGCGTTAGTTGAGGTAGCCAAGGCTTTGAGAAACTTAAACGTCCCCGTCGCATGCGCAATCATCTCGCTCAAACTGCCATCCGCGCGGCGGTTGTACACCGAGCCTTCGGTGAAAGCCAGCGTGGCAGTACGGTGCATCAGCCTTGCTTTCGCAATCACGTAATCTTCCCCCGGCCGCATGAATTGCGTCTTCATTTCTAGCGTCACCAGCCCCGGCGCGGCCTGCTTGCCACGGTCTTCGGTGCTGCGCGCCGCATGCGCCATGCAGACATCCAAAAGCGTCATCAGCAAGCCGCCATGCGCCACCTGCCACGTATTCAGCAGCTCCGGCTTCAAAGCACAATGAATCTCAGCCTCCCCGCCTTCAAACTTGTGCAATTCAAAGCCGAGGTGTTCGACGAAGGCGATTTTGAGAGGAAATTGCATACGGTTGCTTTAGCCACCCGTGATCACGCTCACGCCGCCGTCTACTGCGAGCCATTGGCCGGTGATGTGTTTACCAGCGTCTGATGCATAAAGCAAGCACAGGCCTTTCAAATCTTCATCGTCGCCCAAACGGCGTAGTGGCGCGTGGGATTTGAGCTTTTCTTCGCCCAAGGCCTTCAATGTGCCAGCTGTCATTTTGCTGGGGAAGAAGCCGGGGCAGATGGCGTTCACGCGGATGCCTTTGGGGCCCCATTCAGCCGCCAAGGCGCGGGTGAAATTAATCACTGCGCCTTTGGAGGTGTTGTAGGCAATGGTGTTCATGCCGCTCGGATTTCCACCAAGACCAGCGATGGATGCCACATTGATGATCGAACCGCTCTTTTTACCGATCATTGATTTTTTGGCAATGCGCTGCGAGAGCAAAAAGTAACCGCGCACGTTGAGATTCATCACCTTGTCCCAAGCATCAATGGGGTGATCCTCGGCGGGGCTCCCCCAAGCAGCACCTGCGTTGTTGACCAAAATATCCACATCACCCATGCGCTCAAGCGTCTCATCGGCCAGGCGATGAATATCGGTTTCACTGGCGCAATCAGCGGCGATCCAGCGCGCATCGATACCTTTGGCTTGGAGCTCGGCTGTGGCCTGTTCCAAATCAGAAGCTTTGCGAGAACTGAGCATGATCTTGGCACCAGCCTCGCCCAAAGCGAAGGCCATTTGCAGACCTAGGCCACGCGAGCCGCCGGTGACGAGTGCGGTTTTGCCTTTGAGATCAAACAGTTGTTGAATACTGCGGTGTGTCATCAGAAAAGTCTCCTAAAGAAAATCGTCTCATGGCAGCGCCAGAGGACTTATTGAGTTTTGCTGCGAATGTATATCAAGATCACGCCAACGGCTGTCACCAAGCTGCCAGCGCCACCCAGCCACCAGCTCGCGTCTTGCTGGACATCCGAAATCGCAAAAGCAGCGGCAACGCTGAGCAGGCCGCCATAAAGGCAGACCCAAATGGCCACATCGAGTTTGCCTTCATGACTGGGTTTAATTTTCAAAAAGCTTCCTCTGCCACATGGGCGCAGGTCATGTCGCGGCTTTCAACCACGGCGAGCCAAGCGTCGATTTTGGGCAATTCATAACGGTAAAAATACTGATTCGCCGACGTAATTCCTGCATAGTTTGCTATTGATTTAGTAGCATTTTGTTTCGCCAAAGACACGTCGAGCCAGATCCATGCTAACACCACATGGCCGAAGGCTTGCATATAGGGCACCGCATTGGCCAAAGCCTCTTGCGGCTGGCCACTGGCCCAAGCGGCTTGAGTGGCGATGCCGATCTTTTTGAGAGCAGCGGCGAGTTGGTTGGCATGCACTGCCAAATCGGGCACTCGCATCGCTCGCTCTACTGTCGCGCTGATTTTGGCGGCCAGCAAGCTGAGGCCTTTGCCGCCATCCATCACGACTTTTCTGCCCAGCAAATCCATCGCCTGAATCGCATGCGTGCCTTCGTGAATCATGTTGAGCCGCTGATCGCGCCAATATTGCTCTACCGGGAAATCACGGGTGTAGCCGTAGCCGCCGTGGATTTGAAT
>JANMDE010000552.1:0-4992 GCA_031376105.1 Variovorax sp.
CGAGAGCAGGTGTGCAAATATATGTGTCCGTATGCGCGTTTTCAGAGCGCCATGTTCGACAACGATACCTTGATCGTGACTTACGATGAAGAACGCGGTGAACCACGTGGTTCAAGGGCGCGAAGTGTGGACCCTAAGCAAGCGGGCTTAGGGTCCTGTATTGATTGCACGTTGTGTGTTCAGGTGTGTCCAACAGGAATTGATATTCGAAAAGGCTTGCAATATGAATGCATTGGCTGCGCGGCTTGTGTGGACGCATGCAATGTGGTGATGGATAAATTGAACTATCCGCGCGGCTTGATTCGTTACAGCACGCAGCAGGCTTTAGATAAAAATTGGAGTCCAGCTCAAATTTGGCAGCGCTTGCGCCGCCCTCGTGTCTTGGCGTATGGCGCAGTATGGGTGGTCGTTTGTGCGCTATGGATCGGTTCGCTGAGCATGCGCCCAACTTTCAAAGTTGACGTGGTGCGCGATCGTGGCGTCCTAGCCCGCATCGTGCCTGGAGGTATTCTCGAGAACGTATATCGTGTGCAAATCATGAATGCCTCAAACAGCGCACAGCAGTTTGTCTTGGAGGCGAAGGGGCTCGCGGGAATCAAGATTGCAGGCGAGTCAAAAGTGGAAGTGCCAGCGGCCCAGTCTCGCTGGGTGGTGCTTCGCATTGATATTCCGTATGGCAGCCAAGCGCCGGGATCCCATCCGATCGCCCTGCAAATTCAAAGCGAGATGGACGGCCAGACGCTAAACGAGAAGACAGCTTTTTATGTACCAAGGTGACAACATGCCCCAAACTGACAAAAAACCATCTAGCAACGCACACACGCCCATTGATGATCTATCAGTTCCTTGGTGGTGCAATCCTTATTGTTGGCTTATCCTCGCAGGCCCCTTGACCGTCATCGTGGCAGGATTCATCACGCTATGGATTGCGGTCTCTGGGGCAGATAAGCTTGTTGATGAAAATTACTATCAAAAGGGCATGGCCTTGAGTCAGAAAAGCGCTGGCGATTCCGCATCGTTGTTGCCTGCCAAACAAGCGCGAAATCATGCAGCAACGGGCGGCGCTCCCGCGATACCAGCTCAGCCAGATAAGTGATTTACCAAGGAGTGCTTCATGAAAAATCTGCCTTGGATGTGCATTCTTTGGCCCTCATTTCTGGCGGCTAGTGCCTTGGAGATGCTGGTTTTTGCGCAAATCGATCCAACCGAACTCAGATGGGCGCAAATACAGGGCGGCTTGTCTTCTCAGGCCATCTATTCCATCGCATTTTTCATATTTTGGTTGCTCGCCCTAGCCAGCAGTCTATTGACGGCATGGCTCATCCAGTCTCAACCAGAAGGCGAAAAAACTTGAGTTATGCGCAGACTTGAGGGTTGGCAATCAGCTTGAGCGCTTTGGCATCTAGGATGCGAACTTGGCGCTGTTTCACATCGACAACGCCTTCTGCCGCAAACTTTGAGAAGCTCCTGCTGATCGTTTCAAGCTTCAAACCAAGATAGCTGCCGATTTCTTCGCGCGTCATGCGCAAGATCATTTCTTGGGGCGAGAATCCCCGTGCCTGCAATCTTTGCGTGAGATTCAATAGAAATGCTGCTAGGCGTTCGTCAGCGCGCATACTTCCTAGCAGCAACATCACGCCTTGATCCCGCACGATTTCTCTGCTCATTATTTTGTGGATGTGACGCTGTAGCGAAGTGACATTCATCGAGAGTTCTTCGAGCCGATCAAAGGGGATCACACACACCTCCGCATCCTCAAGGGCAACAGCATCGCAGGAATGTTGATCATTCACAATGCCATCGAGACCCAGAATCTCCCCTGCCATTTGAAAGCCTGTGACTTGCTCTCGGCCATCTTCCATGCTGATGATGGTCTTGAAAAACCCGGTTCGGATAGCATACAAATGCCGAAAAACTTCACCGATTTGATACAGATGTGTGCCGCGCAAAATTTTTCTTCGGTTTGAAATCAATTCGTCTATGTGGGTCAGTTCGTCAGTAGTTAGCCCGATAGGCAGACACAGCTCGCGCATATTGCAAGACGAACAGGCAACTTTGGCTTCGTGGATTTTGATCATATGGACAACTGATTCATTCGTCCAAAAGCTTAACACGGCTGGGAAACTTCGCCAACGCACGCATGGATCGCTGAAAACAGATGCGTTTTCTCATCTTTTGATCTAGATCAAGGTGGCGTATTGGCTTTCGAGGCACATTCAAGTTTTCAAAACTGCCCCGTTATCTATCCCGAGGCTCCCCATGATCACCGCGACTGACTTCAGCCCTTTACCTAGCGAAATACTGCGCCGTTTTGATCAAAGTGGACCGCGCTACACCTCTTATCCGACTGCGGATCGCTTTGTTGAAGCTTTTGAATCGGCGCACCTCGAGTCGGCGATGGGCATGAGAAAAATCATGGGCCGACCTGCTGCGCATCCTTTGTCTGTCTATGTGCACTTGCCATTTTGTGAGTCACTTTGCTATTACTGCGCCTGCAATAAGATCATCACCAAGGACCACGAAAAGGCCGATGCGTATTTGAACTATTTGGATAAAGAGCTCAAGCTATATGCCCGCCACTTGATATCAAATCAATTAAATGAAGGTGATTCTTCTGAGACCAGAAAAATACACGTCAATCAGTTGCATTTAGGCGGTGGCACGCCGACTTTCCTGAGCGACGATCAGTTGGCCAAGTTGATGCTGAGTTTGCGGCAGCACCTGACATTGGAAGAGGGGGGTGAATACGCTATTGAAATTGATCCCCGCACTGTCAACGCGCAACGACTCGTCCATTTAAAGGCACTTGGTTTCAATCGCTTGAGCTTGGGTGTTCAAGACTTTGACCCCGCAGTTCAAAAGGCCGTACACCGTGTTCAGCCCTTTGAGGCTGTGGCGGAACTGATGACGCAAGCGCGTGCGATTGGATTTCAATCCATCAATATGGATTTAATCTATGGTTTGCCTTGTCAAACACTGACCAGCATTGAAACGACGCTCGCGCAGGTGATCAGTTTGAGACCAGAGCGCATTGCGCTGTATGCCTATGCGCATCTGCCCGAGCGCTTTAAGCCGCAGCGGCGTATCGACGGCGCTGAATTGCCTAGTGCAACGTCTAAGACGGCGATGCTGGAACTCGCGTTGAAAATGTTTGGGCAAGCCGGCTACGTGTACGTCGGTATGGATCACTTCGCTTTGCCAACGGATGCGCTAGCGATTGCCAAGCGCCAAGGTAGACTGCATCGTAATTTCCAAGGCTACAGTACGCAACCAGACAGCGATTTGATCGCTCTGGGTGTGTCTGCGATTGGGAAAATCGGTGTCCATTACAGTCAGAACGCCAAGACGCTACGAGACTATTACGACCTGCTGGATCAGGGGGTACTGCCAGTGATTCGCGGCATGGCGCTTGGACGGGATGACGTGCTTCGTCGGGCGGTGATCATGTCGATCATGTGCCAAGGCACGGTGAATTATGAGTCTATTGAGCTAGCGCATTTGATCGATTTTCCATCGTATTTTGAGGCAGAGTTTCAGCAGCTTGATCGGATGGCCCAAGATGGTTTGATTGAACTCAAAGCAGACGGTCTTGACGTCACTGAAGCAGGCTGGTATGTCGTGCGTGCGGTGGCGATGGTGTTTGACCGGTATTTGCAAGCGGATCGCAATCGACAGCGCTATTCGAGGATCATCTGATGCTCTGGGGGCTGATCACTGCTGCGTTTTTGATGGGGCTGGTCGGCGGGCCGCATTGCTTGGCGATGTGTGGCTCGGCTTGTGCGGGCTTGGGGCAACTTGGTGGTAGCAGACTGGGTGCATTTCAAGTGGGGCGTATGCTGGGCTACGTTGCGCTTGGCATTGTCGCAGGTACCTTTGTTCAAGCGACAGCTTGGGCCAGTGAAAACTTGGCGCTGCTCAAGCCTGCTTGGGTTGTAATGCAGGCGGGCATCATGGCTTGGGGCTTGGTGCTGTTAATGTTTGCAAGGCAGCCCGTGTGGATTCAACACGCTTCCGCTTGGGTTTGGGGAAGAGTAAGGCGAGCTGGTGCGACCAGTGGGAGAAGCTTTGGCCTAGGTATGGCTTGGTGCATGTTACCTTGCGGCCTGCTGTATTCGGCGGTTTTGATGGCGGGCTTAAGTGGCGGAGCGTGGCAAGGAGGGCTGATCATGCTTGCGTTTGCAAGCGCTACTGTCTTGTGGTTAAGTTGGCTTCCCATGGCTTGGACTCGCCTGAGGCAATGGCGACAGGCGTGGGGGCAGCGACTGGCAGGCATGATGTTGGTCATCGCCTCTGGCTTTGCTTTGTGGATGAACTTGACGCA
Organism: Variovorax sp.; assembly: GCA_031376105.1. Lineage (GTDB taxonomy): Bacteria > Pseudomonadota > Gammaproteobacteria > Burkholderiales > Burkholderiaceae_C > JANMDU01. Next base: position 4,322 of record JANMDE010000552.1, read on the forward strand.
TGGCATTAAGTTACTGTGTTGATTGACAAGCTCTTCAAGGTTGAGTGAGCTTGGTTGTTTGTTCTATGTACTCTGGATAATGACGCGCAATTGCATCCAAAAAGGCCAGTGGCGATCTGATATGGTCCCTCATGTGTTGGCGAGCAGCAATGGCATCGCTTTGAACAATGGCATCGATGACAAGTTGATGTTGATTGATGGCGATGTGGTGGCTGCCTACTGTGCTGATGGCCAGGTGTCGAACGCGGTTCATGCCCGTGCGTGCCAAGCGCAGCGCGGGCCAGGCATGCGGGTGACCCGCTAGCTCCAGAATATGTAAGTGCAACTGTTCGTCAGCCAGTAAGTGAGAAGCGTAATCACCTCGGTTAGATGCACTTTCTTGCTTTCGCAGAAGAGTCAGCAGCTGGATTTTCTCTGATGCAGAAGCGGCACATGCCAGCTCAGCAGCTCGGCATTCAATCACTTCGCGCACAAACACAGCATCGCGTACTTTGAGCGGGTCAATCCGTGCCACATACGTGCCGCGCTGAGGCATCACTTGCACCAGGCCCTCAGCGGCCAATTGACGCAGTGCATCGCGCACAGGTGCGCGGCTCACACCCAAGCCCTCTGAGAGCGTTTGCTCCGAGAGCGCCGCGCCGGGCAGTAAGGTGCAATCAAGGATCGCATTG
>JANMDE010000257.1:0-7713 GCA_031376105.1 Variovorax sp.
AGCGCGCCATGCGGGCGGCCCATGAAACGGCGACTCACGAAGAAAACATCGCCGAAAACAAATACGACGCATTGGGACTCGAAGCCGCTTACCTGTCCACCGGCCAAGCTCGTCGCGCCGAAGCCATCCGCCAGGCGATGGCCAATTGGCGCCAATTCCGTCCGCGCCCCTACGACGCCAGCAAAGGTATACAGCTCGGCGCGCTGGTCTGCCTGGTCGATTCCGACGACAAGCAGCAACAGCTCTTTCTCGGCCCGAATGGAGGCAGCATGAAGTTGGTCACCGGCTCAGAGTTCGTTCAGGTCATCAGCAGCGAAGCCCCTTTGGGCAGGGCCATGCTGGGTAAATGCGAGGGTGATCGGGTATCGATACAGGTCGCTCCAACCAGGCAGCAGTTTGAGGTGCTGCGGGTTGATTAGGCCGCAACCCAAGTTCACGCCGAAAGGATCAGAAATGACTCGCCCCGACCCATTTAGCCTAGTTTTTGCGTTCTAAACTGACCCGGTGATTTGAGAGCTTGCGCACCCGCGTTCATTTGCGAGTACCAAGCTTCAGAGCTCTAGCGTGTGGGTCAATGCCGTATGAAAACTGTGGGTCAAATTCGGATGAAAATCCACAACACAACCGAGGATTGACCACGAGAAGTGACCCGCAGATCGTATAGTCAGTCCAAATGCGGAGTCTCTAGAGGGGTCACTGCTTCGATGCGCACCAGCTCAAATTGGCTTCTGCGACAGCATCCTTTTGTACCTATTTCAATAGCGCCATAATGCGGAGATGCGCGCTGCATCCTCTCTTTCCATCAAGCTGATGCGCACGGGCACAGCATTGTTGTTGGTAGGCCTCGCCTCGATCGGGCTCACGCTCTGGGTAACTTGGCAATTAGAGGGCGGGGCGGCGGCAGTCAATGAGGCGGGGCGCATGCGCATGCAAACGTGGCGTCTTTCTAGCTCGGTTCAAGCAGGTATCGCGCCTCAAGCGGTGCAAGAGTTGGTTTCAAGCTTTGATAGAAGCTTAGAGCTACTGCTCGTCGGAGATGCTACTAGGCCCTTGTTTGTGCCCTGGGATGAATCTTCAACGGCCAAGTTCGCCGAGGTGCAAAGGCTTTGGAGCGAGCAAAGAGTTCAATGGTTGCAACCAAAGAGCGCTTCTCCAGAGACCGCAATGCGTTCTGCAGATGCGTTCGTGGTGGCGATTGATGCATTTGTATTTTCTATTGAGCAGCAAATATCCCGATTCACTGCAATACTGAATCTTTTCCAGTTCTTGATGATGGCCTTGGCGGTAGGCAGTGCGGCAGTCATGCTGTATGTCGGCTACCAGTACGTCATCAACCCGCTCAATAATTTGCGCGAAGGCCTGCGTCGACTCGAATCAGGCGATTTTGAAGCGCGTGTCGGTGTCGCAACACTTGACGAGTTTGGACAAGTCGCCATAGGCTTCAACGGCATGGCCCGCAGACTCCAAGAACTATATGGAAGTTTGGAAGCGCAGGTTGTCGCCAAGACGCATCATATCGAGTCGCAACGTGCGCGAATTGAGATCTTGTATGACATCAGTGCCTTCTTGGCTCGCGCCGAGTCCATCGAGGAACTTTCTAAGGGGTTTGCAGAGCGGGTCCGCAAGGCGATGAAAGCTGATGCGGTTGCCCTTCGCTGGTCCGACGAAGCGAATCAGCGCTATGTGATGTTGGCCTCCGATTGCTTCCCGCAGGAAATGTTGGAAGCTGAGCGCAGCTTGCTTTCTGGTGCTTGTGCATGTGGTAACTTGCAGCCCGATGCGAGGACACGTGTCATTCCAATACACAGTCACGATGCTGCACCCGTACGTCTTTGCGCGCGGGTAGGTTTCGAATACTTAGTTAGTGTTCCGATTCGATTACAACAACGGCTAATTGGTGAAATTGACTTGTTTTTTCGCAGCGAAGTGAAATTAAAGCCGGAAGAGGTTGAGCTGCTGGATGCATTGGCAAGCCATCTCGCTAGTTCTTTGGAGGGATTGCGTGCGGCTGCGTTGGAGCGAGAGGCAGCAGCAGGTCAGGAGCGAACCCTTCTGGCTAGGGAACTGCATGACTCGATCGCGCAATCTCTGGCATTTTTAAAGATTCAGGCGCAGTTGATGCGAGTAGCGGTACAAAAGGACCAGCCTGACAGAGTGTCTGCGGCACTCGACGAACTTGACGCTGGCTTAAAGGAGAGCGTGAGCGATGTACGCGAGCTTTTGGTGCACTTTCGCACACGAACGAATACCGAAAATATTGAGACAGCGCTGCAAGAGACGCTGCAGAAATTCCGAAACCAGACCGGCTTAGATGCTCACTTTCAGATTGATGGCGCAGGCCTTCCATTGCCATCAGATGTGCAGGTACAAGTCTTGCACGTCGTGCAGGAGGCATTGTCCAACGTTCGTAAGCATGCAGGGGCTACAAGAGCCTCGCTTGAGGTTCACCGAGGTAAGCAATGGCGCATCGTCGTGCGGGATGATGGTGCAGGCTTTGATGCAACTGCACCCGTTGGTGAAACCCATGTCGGCATGAAAATTATGCATGAACGTGCTGCTCGAATAGGAGCCGCTGTTGAGGTGGAGTCTAAACAAGGCGAGGGCAGCGTAGTGACTTTGACTTTGCCACCTTATCCTACGGTCGTCACGTAAGCATGATCTAAGATCAGGTTTTCATTCGCTAAACAAATGATATCTCTGCTCATCGTTGACGATCACGCGCTATTCCGACGCGGTCTAGCGGCATTGCTGAGCCAAGACGGTCGGTTCTTCGTACTCGCGCAGGCGGGGGATGTTGGGGAAGCGCTAAAGACTCTGGCTCAGCAGTCGCCAGACGTGATCCTGCTAGACAACAATTTGCCGGGTGTACGAGGCGTTGATGGCATTCCTGCGCTGAAAGACGCGGCTCCTCAGGCACGCATCCTGATGCTCACTGTGAGCGAAAACCAAGATGACCTCGCCGCCGCTTTGCTGGCTGGGGCGGAGGGCTATTTGCTCAAGACCGTAGAGTCCGATCAATTGTGCAATGCGATTGTCAAAGTCATGGAGGGCGAGTCCGTGGTTAGCCCTGAGATGATGACCAAGTTATTGACGGTGTTTCGTGCCAGGCCTTCACTTACTTCCCAGCCAGTCGAGGCCCCGGCGATACGGTCTGCGCGCCACACGGCTATGGAGCAACTCTCGACGCGTGAGCGCGAAGTACTGGGGTGTATTGCGCGCGGTGAAAGCAATAAGCTCATCGCGCGTGAATTGGATATCGCTGAGACGACGGTCAAAATCCATGTCCAACACATTCTTCGTAAGCTCAATTTGAAATCAAGGGTGCAAGCAGCCGTTTATGCCAGTTCGCCGCCTGAGATTTGATCCATGTCAAGTGCGCAAGTTATAGCTACCCCAGTACTCCTTTAGGACTAGGGCTATTAGCTTGGCGTAGTTCCATTTGTTGGCCCTTGACGTTCTTTTGGTGTATGGGCAAATCTTCGTAGGTACGCCACAGTCATGACATCCCTTTTGGAGATGAAGCATGACGGTAGATCTAAACAATTCAAGAAGAGCCTGGTCGGTACTGATCGTCAGTACCTTTGCGTTCACGGTGTGTTTCATGGTCTGGATGATGTTCGGCGTCATTGGCATCCCGATCAAAAAGATGTTGGGCCTGAACTCAACCCAGTTTGGTTTGCTAATGGCAACTCCGGTTCTCACAGGCTCACTTATTCGCGTTCCCTTGGGTATCTGGACAGACCGATATGGCGGTCGTATTGTCATGGCGGTATTGATGGCCGTCACCGTGCCTGCGATCTGGATGATGAGCTACGCCACGCAGTACTGGCACTTTCTCACCATCGGCTTGTTTGTGGGGCTGGCCGGCGGATCGTTTTCTGTGGGTACGCCCTATGTAGCGCGCTGGTTTCCCAAAAATCAGCAAGGTACGGCTATGGGAATCTACGGTGCTGGCAACTCCGGCTCGGCGGTCAACAAGTTTGTCGCGCCGGTGATTCTGGTTGCCTTTGGCTGGGCTGTGGTGCCACAGGTCTATGCCGCCATCATGCTCGTTGCTTTGGTCTTGTTCTGGATGTTCAGTTACAGCGACCCTGCTCATTTGGTACCTAACAAAGTGAGCTTCAAGGAGCAATTGAAAGCACTGAAGGATCCCAAAGTCATCAAATACTGCCAGTACTACAGCATCGTGTTCGGTGGCTACGTTGCACTTGCTCTGTGGATGGTGCAGTACTACGTTGGTGAATATGGCCTCGATATTCGGGTTGCAGCATTGCTTGCCGCTTGCTTTTCCCTACCTGGCGGGGTACTGCGGGCCTTCGGAGGAATTTTGTCCGACAAGTACGGCGCACACAGCGTAACTTGGTGGGTGATGTGGGTAAGTTGGATCTGCCTGTTTTTGCTCTCGTACCCTCAGACCGATTTCACTGTGATGACCGCGAACGGCCCTGCGACCTTTCATATTGGCCTCAACGTCTATACCTTTACAGCGCTGATGTTCATTCTTGGTATCGCTTGGGCCTTTGGAAAGGCCAGCGTTTTCAAGTACATCAGTGATGACTATGGCCACAACATCGGCGCCATCAGCGGTATTGTCGGTCTGGCCGGTGGCCTGGGCGGTTTCGTCTTACCAATCATGTTTGGTGCGTTGATGGATCTGACCGGCATCCGCTCTAGTGCCTTCATGCTGCTCTACGGCGTGGTTTGGGTCTCCTTGATCTGGATGTATTGGACCGAGGTTCGCAAAGCTGAACTCATGGGCGCCAACGCCAAGCCATTTTCTCTACAAAACTAAAGAGCCTCCACCATGAATACAAAAAGTCAAACCAGTGGTGATGTCCAAGATTGGCGCCCTGAGGATGAGAAATTCTGGGAGAGCACTGGCAAAAAAATTGCCTACCGTAACCTTTGGATCTCCATACCGGCGCTGTTGTGCGGATTTGCCGTGTGGGGTATGTGGGGCATCATCACGGTGCAGATGCTGAACTTGGGTTTTCCTTTCACCAAGGACGAATTGTTCACGCTGACGGCTATTGCGGGTATCTCAGGCGCCACGATGCGGATTCCCGCGTCCTTCCTCATTCGCATGGCGGGCGGGCGCAACACAATCTTTCTAACGACCGCCATGCTGCTGGCGCCAGCTATAGGCACGGGTGTTGCGCTTCAACACCCAGAGTGGCCACTTTGGGTGTTTCAGTTGATGGCACTTTGGTCGGGCGTGGGTGGCGGTAACTTCGCCAGCTCAATGTCCAACATTTCAACTTTTTTCCCTAAGCGGCTTCAAGGCACTGCTTTAGGATTGAATGCGGGGCTGGGCAACTTTGGTGTGACCACCATGCAAATTGTTATCCCATTGGTGATGACGGTCGGCATATTTGGTGCCTTTGCAGGAGAGGCCAAGGCGCTGATCAAAGACAGCGGCTGGATTTTCGGCAAGATTGCTGCGGGAACGCCCACCTATATTCAAAACGCTGGTTTTGCTTGGGTGTTGTCATTGGTGCCGCTGTCCATTCTCTGCTGGTTTGGTATGAGCAACCTCAAAACCGTGTCCCCAGCGACCGGAAATCCGTTGGTCGCTTTTGCAAAGATCACCTACCTGTACTCGCTGGCGTTCATTCCGTCCATTGCGATGTTGTATCTGTATTTACCGGCGCCTACTGGTTTGGGACTGCTGAACATGTGGGTAGCGATCCCACTGGACATCATCGCTGCAGTGCTCATGATGCGCGTGGCCGCCTTTGGAGCCATGAAGGAAAACGTCACAAAGCAGTTTGCAATCTTCAGCAACAAACACACTTGGAGCATGACGGCTTTGTACGTGGTGACTTTCGGCAGCTTCATCGGCTTCTCAATGGCGTTACCGCTCGCTATCACCGTCATTTTCGGTTTCCAACATATCCCCGATGCTGCGGGCGTCATGCAGCATGCACTCAAGAATCCCAATGCCCCCTCCGCACTGACCTATGCTTGGATCGGCCCATTTGTTGGAGCTGCGATTCGTCCTTTCGGCGGTTGGATTTCTGACAAGGTGGGCGGATCGATTGTCACGCAAATCATTTCTGCTGTCATGGTGGTGGCCTCGGCCGCCGTTGGCTACGTGATGATGCAGGCCTATGGTTCGGCCACGCCAGAGCAGTATTTCCCAATGTTCATGGGACTGTTTGTCGTACTGTTTGCCGCCAGCGGTGTGGGTAACGGTTCAACGTTTCGTAGCGTGGGTTTCATTTTTGACCGTCAACAAGCTGGTCCCGTGTTGGGCTGGACATCTGCAGTCGCTGCGTATGGTGCTTTCGTTGCGCCCGTGCTGATCGGCCAACAGATCAAGGCCGGCACACCGCAATACGCGTTTTACGGGTTCTCCGTTTTTTATGCAGTCTGTCTCGTACTGAACTGGTGGTTCTACCTGCGTGCAGGTGCAGAGATAAAGAATCCTTAACCAAAACGCTATCAAAAAAAGTATCGCATGACGCCATTTCAAAAAGCTCTTCACCCTGATTTCACAACATTCTTGCTTACAGAGGTCTCCCTATGAGTCACTTTCTTGATCGTTTGAGCTACTTCTCGCTACCACGGGAAGCGTTTTCTGAAGGCCACGGCATCACCACTGGTGAAGACCGCACTTGGGAAGATGCCTACCGCAACCGCTGGGCGCACGACAAGATCGTGCGCAGCACCCATGGCGTGAACTGCACGGGCAGCTGCTCATGGAAGATTTACGTCAAGGGCGGTATCGTGACTTGGGAAACACAGCAAACCGACTACCCCCGCACACGCTGGGATATGCCCAACCACGAGCCACGCGGCTGCGCGCGCGGTGCGAGCTACAGTTGGTACTTGTATTCCGCCAACCGCGTGAAATACCCCATGGTGCGCGGCCGCTTGTTAGAACGCTGGCGTGCTGCCCTAGCGGTGAGCAAGAGCCCGGTCGATGCTTGGGCGCTGATTCAAAATAACCCCGACGCCCGCCGCGATTACCAGCAGGTGCGCGGCATGGGTGGCTTTGTACGCAGCACTTGGGATGAGGTCAATCAGCTGATTGCCGCCGCAAACGTGTACACCATCAAGCAGCATGGTGCTGACCGAGTGATCGGCTTCTCGCCTATTCCTGCCATGAGCATGGTGAGCTATGCCGCAGGTAGCCGCTACCTAAGCCTAATTGGTGGCGTATGCATGAGCTTTTACGACTGGTACTGTGACCTGCCTCCGGCCAGCCCGCAGGTCTGGGGTGAGCAGACCGATGTACCGGAGAGTGCCGACTGGTACAACAGCAGCTTCATCATCGCCTGGGGCTCCAATGTGCCCCAGACCCGAACTCCTGACGCCCACTTCTTCACCGAGGTGCGCTACAAAGGTGCAAAGACCGTGGCGGTCACGCCCGACTACTCGGAAGTAGCAAAACTGTCTGATCTGTGGCTGCATCCAAAGCAAGGAACGGATGCTGCGCTCGCCATGGCCATGGGCCACGTGGCGCTCAAAGAGTTTTACTTCCCTGATGGCGACAAGCAAAGAAGCAGCTACTTTGACAACTACGCTCGCCGCTACACCGACCTGCCTTTGCTGGTCATGCTCAAGGAGCACACCCTGCCCGATGGACGGGTGACTATGGTGCCCGACCGCTATCTGCGCGCCAGCGACTTCAACGGCAAGATGGGTCAAAAGAGCAATCCTGAGTGGAAGACAGTGGCTTTTGACACCACTGGCAAGGCTGTGCTGCCC
>JANMDE010000264.1:0-8499 GCA_031376105.1 Variovorax sp.
TAGCCATAGCCCTAGGGCTGAAGCCGACGCAGCCTAGGTCAGAGAACAAGAAATCTCTTCAAAAGACTCGCGCCACTGATGACGAGCAATAAAGCCATGGCGCGTGTTAGCCAAGTTCTGGGCACGCTGCGGGCCATCCGATCGCCGACCGCTGTACCCAGTAATGCTGCACCAATCAGCCAGAACCAGTGGTGCCAAAGCGCCCCCTCAGAAAGGTTTCCAGCAAGCGCCATTCCCCCCAAAACAATGACAGCGCTACAAGCAATCAGCGCAGAGGCAGTCGCCCTCAGTTGCATCACATCAAAGAGCCGCCAGCCCAACCAAGTCATCAGCACGGGCCCCGCCGCTCCAAACATCATCTCCACTAAGCCTGCCACGCCGCCTGCAAACACCGACACTTGACTGGGCAGCTTTCTGGGGGGTGAATTAGGGTTCCCCATCTGACGCAAGCCCATGGCTAACACATACAAACCCAACATCAGCAACGGCCAGCGCGGCTCAAGGATGTGCACCAGCCACAAGCCCACGCCACTGCCCAGCGCCAAGCCTGGAAACATGCGCCAGATTTCCCTCCATTGCACATGCTTCAAGTTCAGTCCCCCGTGGAGCACGCAAGCTGGCAAATCCAGCAAAAGCGTCAATGCCACGACGTAAGTCAACGGCCATTGCCAGGCCAACAGCGGAACGATGACCAATGCGGAGCCAAAGCCAGTCAGGCCCAGCATCACGTAGCCAAAAAAAACCACCATGGCTGGCCAAGCCAGATCAGGCAAGAAGCCCATCTAAAGCCTCCCGCGGTAAGCTGCCTCGCAAGGCAATGGCCACCAACGATTCCCCTGCTGTCGGCGGCATTTCGCTCGGCAGGATGTTGCAGCGTGAGCCCGCCAATTGGACACGCGACCAGCCATGTTCTAGTGATCGAACGAACCCCTTGAGCCTCAATACCTGCTGCGGCAGCGCACCCAATCGCTTTTGCCACTCGGCTACCGACAGCGTCAGCGTCGGTAGCCCCATCCATGCCGAGAAGCGGCGTTCATGGCCGGGGTTGGGCATCCAGACTTTGGCGACAGGTGAAAAAATCTGCATATCTTTGATCTGCGCAGTCAGCGAGCCGCTCTGGTCAGCGTCAAGGCATAAGGCGTGCGGATGGCAGTCATGTAGGAACGCTTTGACCGAAGTCAGTTGCGCAGCATCCGCTGAATCGGTTTTGGTCAGTAGCAAGCAGTCGGCCGCCAGAATCTGCGCGAGAAGAGTGTCGCGAAGCATCGGGTCTTGAATGTGCGATGCGATCGCTAAGGCATCGACCACAACGATCACACCGCCCAGATCGAATTCAGGCACCGCACCGATGAGCCGCGCTATACGACCAGGGTCTGAAACGCCGCTGGCCTCTATCCAGAGCTCATCCAGGGGTTGCGTGCTATCGAGAACGCGGATCAAAGCCTGAGTCAGGTCACCGCCCATCTGGCAGCAGATACAGCCATTGGTCAGGGCGAGGGTGTCGCCGTTTCTGCTGACAATCAGCTCTGCATCGATGTTGAGGGCACCAAAGTCGTTGACCAATACCATGACCCTCGCAGAACTCGGCGCGCGTAGCCACTGGTTAATCAAGGTGGTTTTTCCTGCTCCCAGAAAACCGCCGATAACCGTGGCAGCGATGCGTCGCATTTCAGTCATGCACTGGCTTGAAACACGCGGCCAGACAGCACCGTTCCCCAGACAGGAATGTCCTTGAGTTGCATTGGATCAACCTCCAAAGGATCGTCTTTCAGAACACAAAAATCAGCCCGCTTACCCACGCTAATGCTGCCGATTTCGTGCTCCATACCGAGCGTCCACGCCGCCCCTGAAGTGATCGCATGCAAGGCCTGTAAAACGGTAATGCGCTCTTGTTTACCGAGCACTCGCCCCGATGGTGTGATGCGATTGACGGCGCACCAGGCGGTGAAAAGTGGTGCCAGCGGCGTCACCGGCGCGTCTGAATGAATGGCCAACGGCACCCCCGCATACAAGGCGCTCGCGCATGCATCAAGGTGCTTTGCTCTAGCTGGGCCGAGGGTCGTGTCGTGGTGCTGATCTCCCCAGTACCAGACATGGTTGGTAAAAAGATTCGCGCCCATGCCCAGCGCAGCCAGACGCGCAAACTGGGGTGCATCGATCATCTGGCCGTGCTGTAGCGTGTGTCGATGTGCTGGGCGTGGGTGGCGCGCCTGTACCCGTTCTGCCGCGGCAATCGCAACCTCGCTGGCCTCGTCCCCGTTGGTGTGGGTGTGCAAGACCAACCCAGCTTGGTGGTAGGTCTCCAGGTCCGCTTCGTATTGAGAGGGCGCGGTCACCCAGATGCCATTCGGTGCCCCGTTGTGGTAACCGGGCGAGCGCAAGCGTGCCGTGAATCCTTGGATGGAACCGTCGAGCAGGAACTTAACCAAGCCATAGCGCAAGCGGTCTGTGTTGCGCTCCATTAACCGCTTCACGTATTCAGCCCCTTCCTGTGCACGTAGCGCACCATGAAAAGCCTGAAAGGCAGGCAAGAGCCGAACACAATAATCGTCGGCCGCGCAAGTGGCCTCCAGCAAGCGGCATTCTGCTTCGCCCAAGGAGTTGACCATGTCGGTGGCCGTTGTCACACCATGCTGACGGGCAATGGCTGCAAAGTTGGCCATGCCTTCCTCAGACATCGGGTTGAGCAATCCTGCGTTCGGAATCTTGCGCACCACGGGGAACATGGCTGCTGGTTCATGTAATTCGCCATTGGGTTCACCATTGGGAAATCTGACAATACCTTCGATGTCTGTCTCGCGCGTGATGCCAGCCAAGTGCATGGTCGCCGAGTTCACATTCATCAAGTGACCGTTGGCATGCGAAATCACGATCGGCCGGATGATCGAAACACGGTCAAGATGCTCTACCGTCATGCGTTCAACGCCAAAGTAGATAGGGTCAAAGCCCCATGCCACAAGCGGCTTATCTGGCAACTCGCCGTGGGCTTGCATCTCTGCGTCAACAGCGCGCAGACGCTCAACCACGGCATGCATTGAGCGCAGCCCTGACCAGACTTTTCCCTTAGGGTCTTTACGGTCGAACCAGCCCAAATAGGGCATACGCCACATGTCACCTTCCTTGAGGTGGCAGTGGCCCTCGACCAAGCCAGGCATCAACACATGGTCAGCAAAGGTCTCGTCGAGCTCGAACGAGCCTAGCGCACGCATCTGCGCCATCCCGCCGACTGCGGCGATGCGGCCATCACACACCGCCACATGGGTGGCCACAGGCAAGGCTGGATCTAGCGTAAGGATCTTGTGGGCAGCGTAGACCGTTGTCGCCATTCTTTGACTGTGCTCTTTATTGGGGTGTGATGCCAACCGCCTTGGCCAGGCTTCGGTAGCTCGCGGTCTCGGCGGCATAAAACCGCGCTGATTCCTCCAGTGTCATGGGTTTGGCCATGATCTGGCTTTGCGCCGTGAGCGACTCAATGACCTTGGGCTGTATTAGCGTGTTTTGAATGGCTTTTTGCAGGCGCTGCACCACATCCGCTGGGGTGCTTTTTTTGACCATGTAACCCGTCCAGATGCTGAAGTTGAAGTCCTTGATCAATTTGCCTTCTATCAAGGTCGGGATCTTGGGCAGTGTCGCAGCCCGGTTGGTACCCACTTGCCCAAGGATCTTGACGCGACCCGAAGCCACTAGGCCATCAATGGCTGCGAAGTGCGGAAGGAAGGTGAAGTCGACATTGCTGCCCGCGAGGTCTTGAAGCAGTGGTGGGCCACCTTTGTAGGGCACATGGCTCATGTCCGCTTGTATGAGTTGCCCCATGTGTTCGGCAAGTAAATGGTACATAGAGCCAACACCGACGCTGCCATAGGTGAGCGGCTTGGTCTTGGCGGACTGACGTGCCAAGGTGACGAGCTCGTCGATCGTGTTAGCGGGCAGGTCTTGGCGAGCCACAAGCACGATGGGCGCATAGCAAATCAGTTGGATGAGCTGAAAGTCTTCGGAGGCGAATTTAACGGCTGCGTTGGCCAGGGGGGCCAGAATCAGTTCATTGGGCGAGCCTTGGAAGATGAACTGCCCATTTGCGGGTGCGCTCAGCACTTTTTGCGCCCCCAGCGCGCCGCTGACTCCTCCGAGGTTCTCGACCAATACAGTCTGTCCCAATTCTTTGCCTAGCGGCGTATTGACAATGCGCGCAATCGCATCTGATGCGCCACCTGCTGGGTAGGGCACCATGATCGAAGAAGTTCCTGCCGAGCCGACTTGGGCTATGACAGGTCCCGCTAAAACAGCACCTGCTACAGAGGAAGCTGCCAGTAGCAAATGACGGCGGCGGATCGATGAAGTCATGTTTATCTCCTTTTGTTGATTGAGTGAACTGAGTGATCGTAGGCGGGGTCTATGCATGCGTCCAATGCATTTTTATTTTGATAATGATGAGCATTGGTTATACTTTGATGATGAATTTCAGCCAGATGCGCCACCTTTTGGCAGTACACCAGACGGGTTCCTTCAGCCGTGCGGCAGAGCAGGTGCACCTCACGCAACCTGCGCTCAGCCGCAGCATTCAATCCTTAGAGGAAGAACTGGGTTTGCCGCTGATTGACCGCATCGGCAAACGCAATGAATTCACGGCCTTCGGCGAAGCCGTCATTGCTCGCGCCCGGCGTATTACCTTTGAAGCCGAGGAAATTCGACGCACTGCGCAATTGCTCCAAGGGGGGGTGACGGGCAGCATCAGAATTGGCATGGGTGCGGGGCCTAGCGCTTTGTTCATGCAGCGACTGCTGGAGCGGATGGCTCACGAACACCCAATGATTCATGTGGACACCTGGCAGGGTGGGGCCGATGTATTGCTCAAGCAATTGCACGACAAGGAGCTCGACGCCCTGGTGCTTGACACGCGCGTGGCCAATCCGACCGAGGACTTGCAGGTCGAGCAATTGCCAGATGTCCCCGCAGGCTTTCTTTGCAGAAAAGGCCATCCATTGCTGGATCTGCCGCGGGTGCGCATTGATGATCTTTGCCGCTACCGTGTCGCTTCTTCAAGGCTGAGTGCAGAAATTGGGCGACTCTTGATTGAACGCTACGGACCCAGCGCTCATCCGGACAAACTGGTCACGATGCGCAGTGACTCATTGCCGGCCTTGTTGGAAACTGTGGCGCACTCGGACATTGTCTATCTCGGCATTTACGCTCTTGCCAATCAAGCCTTGGTCAATGGGAAGCTTGCCGAATTGTCAATGCTCCCTGCGCTGAACACATCGGGTCGCTATGGTATCTACACGCTGGCTGGTCGCACGCAACCTCCGGCGCTGGAAATTGTTCGATCACTGATTCAGCAAGAAGCGGCGAAAGTGACGGGCTGACTAGTCTATTACGTCGATTCAAGGAGTAGAGGGTCGCGATTGGCCAGCAATATCCCAAAGACAACTTGCAACATAGGGCGACTTTCCCATGCTGAATCGCCACCAGACTGCAAGCCAACGCTGTCCAACTCGCTTTTTAACTAAGAATATCGACTATGTTCTATTGGTAAGACCCTGGAAATCAAAAACTATGACGCTCAGTCCATAAGAGAACTTCGCGGCTTCACCATGACTAAATCACGAGGAAACTGGAATTCTTGCCTCGCCATTTTGCACAAGTAGCCCATTGCGCCCTTTGCCACCGCCACCGCCACTGCCACCAAAGGATTTACATCCAAACTTTGCTCACTCCCACTCAATCGTCGCAGGCGGTTTGCTGCTTACGTCATACGTCACTCGGTTGATCCCGCGCACCTCATTGATGATGCGTCCGGATACTTTTTTGAGCAAGGCGTAAGGCAACTCGGCCCAATCGGCGGTCATGAAATCGCTGGTGATCACGGATCGCAGTGCAACAACATAGTCGTAAGTGCGGCCATCGCCCATCACGCCTACTAACTTTAGGTGATTGCCGACCATCTCAACAAATTCAAGCGGTGCTCAATTCTTGAGACAGCTCAGGGTGCTTGATGATCAGGCGAAGCAAACACACCACACCTCCTGGCGGCGCAAAGCGACCCTGTTCCCAGTCACGCAAGGTTGCGGCTGGCGTATCAATCCTTTTGGCAAACTCTAGTTGGGTTAAACCTGCTTTAGCGCGTGCTTGACGCAATAGTATTTGTTCTGGCGTAGTGATGCGACCTACATTTCCAGCCTTCACTTCTGCCAACGCTGTGCGAATATCAGGCAGTGCCTCGCCTGCATCTGCCTCGATTGCGCGGGCTACAGCTTCGATGTCAAAATTTCGTTTCATATCAGATTCTCCGATTTTGGTTAATGTCAGTGGCCGGCATACTGTCACGCTCTGATTTGGTGTAAATGGCAAAAAGCTCCAACATGCCCTCTTCAGAATAATTGAAATAGATCACCCGAGCGCCCCTGCGTTGCCCAACACACCTTGCGAGCGCCTTCCCCACCGGGGATGACATCTCCAGCTAAGGGGTTAACCGCAATCCAGTCAATGAAAGCATGAAGCTCGCTTTCAGACCAAATTTCGCCCGCTTGTTTTGTAAACGTTGGGTGCTCGACAACTGTTTGCATGATTTAATTATACGGGAATTCAGTATAAAAGACCTCGCCTCCTATTCCCACTCGATTGTCAACCAGAACGAAAACTTGCGCGTCTTCGTTCAGCTTTGCACTGAAACGGACGATCACAGCGAGCAGTCCACGGCCGTCCCTACCGTCAACTTTACCGTCAAGGTAAAACAGAGGCAAAAGGCGCATAAATCAACCACGGCAAAGCTATCAGTGCAGCCGTATACCCTTGAAGCGGTCACCAATAGAGGCGAGGTTTGCTGGAAGTCCACCTAGTGCCAAAACCCAACGGCAAAGTATGCTGGAGCCTAAAACTTTTTCAAACGGGATCAACTGTGCGGAGACTTAAGTCGGCTCACCACTTAGACCCGGTCAGGCTTTTGGACTTTCCTGTTCAGGGTTTGCAGAAAGTATGGCGACGAGACTGAGCAAGAAAGGATTGGAGTCGCTGCTGTGGCGTCGCAGGCAGACACACAGTTCGCGGCGAGCCCAAGAATCGGCGAGGCCTATGACAGCGACTGCCTCTCGATCGGTCGCATCCAGTGCAGATTGAGGCACTATACCTATACCAGCGCCTGAAGATACCAGCCGCGCGATGGCGCGGTAGCCAGACACCTGAACCCGCACATCCAGACGCGCGCCCATCGCTCCAGCCTTGTTCATCAAAAAAGTGTGCAGGGCAGCGCCTTGCTGCAAGCTAATGAACGGCTGCTGCAAGCAATCTGCAAAACTAACCGTGCTTCGCTTGGCCAGTGCGCTGCCCGATGGTGCAAGCAAGACCAACTGGTCAATGCGATATGGCCAGTAATCTAGCGCAGGGTGTGGGGCTTCCATCGCTACCACGCCGATATCAGCCTCTCCGTCCGCCACTGCCGCCACGATGTCAGCACTGAGTTTCTCCTTCAAGGTGATCCGAACCGCAGGGTGTGCAGCAAAGTAGCGTGACAGATCCTCCGGCAGATGGGAACTGATTGCGTTGTTATTTGCAAAGAAAGTGAGGTGTCCCGCTAACCCCTTCGCAAATGGCAACAAGTCGGCGTGCATCTGTTCCAGCTGAGCCACACAGCGCCGCGCGTGGTCGAGCATTACACGACCCGCTGGCGCGAGCGCAACGCCGCGCGCCTGCCGTTGCAGCAGCTTTACCCCGATAGCCGCCTCCAACCCTTTTAAGCGCAGGCTTACCGTAGATGGCGCCAAGTGGCAACGCTCTGCTCCTCGCGAAACACTGCCCTCCTCTGCCACCGCAATGAAAACCCGCAGATCGGTGAGGTCGTAGTGCGAAATTGGATTAAGAGGTTTTGTCATATACAAAAGCTTAGCTTAATAAAGCTCACTGGTTTTTCTTTTCTTTCAGAAGAAAATTCGAAACATCTAACGCGTATTCATTCACCCCAACCCATTGAAAACTGCATAAAAAAGCCATCAATATGCCCATTTTCGACAAGCTGAATCTTTGCCTGAATACCCACAGCTATGGACGCTAACATCGGTATCAACGCCGCTGCCCGCCCTTTGGGAGGACTGACCGTGGTCAGCCTGGAGCAGGCGCTCGCTGCGCCTCTTTGCACCGCCAGGCTGGCCGAACTGGGCGCGCGGGTTATCAAAGTCGAACGCGTGGAAGGTGACTTTGCGCGCGGATATGACCGCGCAGCCAAGGGCGAATCTTCCTACTTCGTATGGACTAATCGAGGCAAAGAGTCGCTGGTACTTGACTTCAAACAGCCCAGCGATGCGGCACTGCTGGAACGCCTGATTGCAAAAGCCGATGTGTTCGTGCAAAACTTGGCACCGGGCGCGCTTGCCCGCGCAGGATTCGACAGCCCGAGCATGCGCCTGCGACATCCGCGCTTGGTAACTTGCGACATCAGCGGCTATGGAGATGCCGGCCCGGCCGCTTCGCTCAAGGCCTACGATCTGCTGGTGCAATGCGAGAGTGGCCTCG
>JANMDE010000302.1:0-6384 GCA_031376105.1 Variovorax sp.
ATGCGCATCGTATTGCATGAGTCTTGAACCCTCTAGTTTGACTTTTCTTTGGTATTTTTTGCGTCTTTTGCGTAACTTTTGCGCCTTTTGCGTCCGGTATTTTTCTCTTTAAGCTCTAATCCATCATGAAATTCGTTGACGAAGCCTTTATTGACATTGCCGCCGGTGATGGTGGCAATGGCTGCGTGTCATTTCGCCACGAAAAATACAAAGAATTTGGTGGCCCCAATGGCGGCGATGGTGGGCGCGGCGGCAATGTGTATGCCGTGGCCGATGACAATCTCAATACCTTGGTCGATTACCGTTTCTCGCGCCGCTACGATGCCAAGCGCGGTGAAAACGGCATGGGCTCAGATATGTTTGGTGCAGCAGGCGGCGACATCGTTTTGAAAATGCCCGTGGGCACCATCATCTCGGACGCTGAGACCGGCGACGTGATCATGGAGCTGCTGGAAATAGGCGAGCAGCGTTTGCTGGCCAAGGGTGGCGATGGCGGCTACGGCAACATGCGCTTCAAAAGCTCGATCAATCGCGCCCCGCGCCAGAAAACGCCGGGCGGTGTGGGTGAGCGCAAAGAACTCAAGCTGGAATTGAAGGTGTTGGCCGATGTGGGCTTGCTGGGCATGCCCAATGCAGGTAAATCTACGTTGATTGCCTCCATATCGAATGCGCGCCCGAAGATTGCCGACTATCCATTCACCACGCTGCACCCCAATCTGGGTGTGGTGCGCGTGGGGCCAGAGCAGAGCTTTGTAGTGGCCGATCTGCCGGGTTTGATTGAGGGCGCCAGCGAAGGCGCAGGCCTTGGGCATCAATTCTTGCGGCATTTGCAACGCACGCGCCTTTTGCTTCATGTGATTGACATGGCCCCGTTTGACGATGCGGTGGATCCTGTGGCGCAGGCCAAAGCGATTGTGGGCGAGCTGAAAAAATACGACGATGAGCTGTATGCTAAGCCGCGTTGGTTGGTTTTGAACAAGCTCGATATGGTGCCTTCTGAGGAGCGCGAAGCGCGCATGAACGATTTTGTGAAGCGCTACCGCACAGCGCTCAAAATCAAAGCCAAAGACACGCTGCATGTGTACGAAATCTCTGCCCTCGCTCGGCAAGGTTTGGATGTGCTGTGCAAAGACATTTATTCTCATGTGCGCAAAGTGCATGATGCAACGAAACCGCCGGTGGATGTTGATCCACGCTTTGCGGGCGGTGAACTGTCGGTTTAAAATTCTCAAATACATGCTATTTATTTAATAGCAAACTATTCATTTAATATAAGGGCGAAAAGCCGGTTTTATTGAAAAATGGTTGGGAAGCGTTCTCTGCGTGGCACTGAACAGTTAGGTGCGCGGCCCGATCCGCTGCTGCATTGCCCGCTGTGTGGGCGACAGCTGATCTTTGGCAACAGCATTGACGAGCATCATCTGTTGCCCAAAAGCCAAGGTGGCCGCGAAACGCATACGATTCACCGTATTTGCCACCGAAAAATCCACGCCACTTTCACCGAAAAGGAGCTGGCGCGCAGCTACAGCACTTGGGCAGCCCTGCAAGCGCAGGAAGACATGGCAGCCTTTATCGCTTGGGTGCAGAAGAAGCCGCCAGAGTTTTACGACAACAGCGTCAAGGCGGCGAGGCGACGGTGATCCCTTCTAAGGCGATATCAAGCATCTGCCTTGATGTTGCGTGATCGGATCACCGCGCCAAAGGTCGCCGTTTCGGCTGCAATTCGGCTCTTGAACTCACTCACAGTGACGGGCGTGGCTTCGCCGCCCAAATCGCGATACCGTTGCTTGACGGCGGTCAAATCGAGTGATTTGTTGACCTCGCGGTTGATGCGGCTCACGATGTCGGCCGGCGTGGATGCCGGCGCCCAGAGGCCGAAGATCGTGTCGGTCTCGACATCCTTGATGCCTGCTTCCAGCAGGGTGGGTACCTCGGGGAACAGGGCTGAGCGCTTGCGGCTGGCCACTGCATGCATCTTGAGGCGACCGGCCCGAACGTGGGGAAATCCGATGCCCGGATCAAAGTAGAAATCAACCTGACCACCGAGCAAATCTTGCATCGCCGGCGCTGCGCCACGGTAAGGGATGTGGGTGGCGAACACGCCTGCGCTTTGCTTGAACAACTCGCCTGCCAGATGCGGCGTGCTGCCAGAGCCGGCTGAGCCGTATGAGAGCTTTCCGACGTTGGCCTTGGCATAGGCCAAAAACTCTTTGAAATTATTGGGCGGCAGGGCCTGCTTGGTGACAAGGAACAGCTGGATGATGCCTAGCATCGCCACTGGCTGCAAATCTCTCGCCACATCAAAGGATTTAGGCAGCATCAAGGGATTGACCGATTCAATCCCCGTCGAACTGAGGCACAGCGTATAGCCATCGCCTGCGGATTTAGCGACCTGATCGGCAGCCAGGTTGCCATTGGCCCCGGCGCGCGTCTCAATCACGACCGGCTGCCCCAAAGCCTCTTGCAATGAGGGCTGAATCGATCGTGCAAACGTGTCTGCGACACCGCCGGGCGGAAAACCCACAATGATGCGCACGGGCTTGTTGGGATAGGCCTGCGCCCAAGCAGCGGGCTGCGCGAGGGCGCTGGCGGCGAGGGTGGTGCAGATGGCTTGTCGGCGGGTGATCTTGGTTTTTGTGATCATGGATGTCTCCTATTTGTGGGGGGCAATGCAAGGCGCAGCGCGTCAAGTGCGCCGCAGGCCAGGTTGGGGTTTGGCAAAATGAATCACATGCTCGCGCGGCGCCGGGCGGCTCAAGCCCAGGGTGTCTAGCAAGTCATGGCCATCGGGCGAGGCGTTGGCGGCTGCAAAGGCTTTGCGAACGCGATCGGCGAGCTCGCCATCCACGGGCTGGGCCGTCAAGAGCGCCGGTTGGAGCAAATGCTCGGTAATGCGCAGGAAGTTGGCTTTGCCCCGGGCATGGGTGTCGCTATAGCCTTTGACCAAGCTGGGCAGCCGAGCGATTTCAAAAGCCAGCGCCGCATCGGCTTTCAATGCAGCGTGCAGCAAAGCAAGCCAGCGCTGGATCAGAGCCTGCTCGGCGGCAAAGCGGGCGGACCTTCGGCGCAGCCAACGCAGGCTGGCCAGCAGGCGCATGGTGAGCAAGCCGCTGACGGTGCTGGTGGCCAGTTGCAGGCCATCGCCCAGCGTGCTTGAACCCGTGCGGCGATGCCGCGCCTGGCCCCAAGCCGCCACGCGTTGGCTCAAGGCTGGCGGCAGAATATCGGCGATTTCAGCAATTCCGGGCTTGAGAAAATCGCGCACCACGATCGGCTCATCGGCTTTGGCGCCGTAATCGCGGCGAATCTGCTCAAAGCGCGAGCGCCGGCTTTTCAAATCAGCCACGCGAATCACATCTTCATACGCCATCCATAAGGCCAGCGTGCGCGCCGCCTCTTGGCTGGCCGCATGCGGTGCGGTGTCGATGGCGGAGAAGGTCTGGACGGCATGCAAATACTCAAGGGCGTAATCCGCGTCTTGATGGTCGAGCAGGCGGGCGTAGCCGTGCTCGGCGATTTGCGCAACGGCGCTGGGCAGGCTGACGCCCTGCAGGATGCGCGTTGTATTTGCTACTGATTCGATAGCATATTGCGCAGATTCTATAAGGGGGAAATGCCATTTTTCTTTCAAAAATCCAGCTTCAAACCCAGCCAAGCTTGCTTTGGAGCGCGTAGACTGCACATCACCACCGCAGAGCACTTTTTCGCAGATGGGGCGTGGCAGTGGCAGTACGCCGCTGCCGACCAATGCGCCAAACATCACGCTGGAGACGACCGTCCCATTGGCGCGGGCCAGCGCCGTCATGTCCAGCAATTGCAAAGCTGCGCAGGCTTGGCGCGCGGTTTGCTCAATCGACTGCGCGTCAAAGCGGCCATCTTGCATATGAATCCGCTCTTGCGTGGTCAAGCTACGAGCGGTGGAGCTGATGATTTGGGTGCGCTGCGGATGCGACACGCCGCGCTCAATCGCGCGCGCCGTTTCAAGTAGCTCGCTGGAGACGATTAAATCCAAATCGCCCGCCAGCGGCGCAAGACACATCGGCGGCGCGATCTCTCCATGGGCCAAGTTGCGCGGGAGACACTCGATGTAGTAACTGGTGCCGCCGGTGCGCTGCGCGACGCCGGGAATAGAGGTGGCTTGAATCGGCCAGCCGCAAGCCAAGCCCGCTTCCACCACCCATTCCGTGAGCGTGCCACCGCCTTCGCCGCCCAAAGCGAGGATAAGAATTTTTTTAATTTCGCTCATCTCTGCCGTTCCACTGCGGCCCCTCGGCCACCGAGGGTTCGCAACACGGCGCGGCGCAGTTGATCGAGCCAGCGATCCCAAAGGCTGGGATTCTGAATCACATCGACTTTATAAAAGCTTGGGCAGAGCGTGGCGGCATGCGCGTTTTCACCGCAGAGGCCGCAACCCACACAATCCGGCGTGACATAGGCCACAGGCTCTTTCTTGAGGGGATCACCGGAGTCTCTCACGGTGAGCGATGGGCAGGCGGAAAGACGAACACAGGCATGGTCTCCGCTGCAGACGTTCTCATCCACGCCAAATCGCGTACGCACCACGCGTTCGCCGGCTTTCAATGCTGCCGCGGTTTGCGGCTTGATACGGCGCTGGCGCTCCAACTGGCATTCGCCTTCGGCAATGATCACTTTGAGGCCGGGCTCGGACGCCGAAAAAGCATCTTTCAAAGCCGTTTTCATCTGCCCGACGCGATAGGTATGCACGGTTTGCAGCCAACGCACCCCCATCCCTTTGAGGGTGTCTTCAATCGTCATTTGGGTATGGGTGGCGCTGCCCGCCCCTGCGCGTTGCCGGATCTGCTCATTCGGCGAGGAGATCACCTCCTGAGTACCGGTGGCCGAGGTGTAGCCATTTTTCATGATGATCAGAACAGCATCGCCTTGATTCATCAAATTACTGGCGACACCGGAGAGCAAACCGTTGTGCCAAAAGCCGCCATCGCCCATGATCGCCAGCGGTCTGCGTGCCGACAGCGGCGCAACGGCCGCTGAGCTGGCCATGCTCATACCGTAGCCCAAGATCGAATTACCAAAGGAAAAGGGTGCAAAGGTCGCGAAAGAGTGGCAGCCAATGTCGGTCGAGATGTGCGTGGGGCCAATTTGTTCGCGCACCTGCTTGAGCGCAGAAAAAACAGGTCGCTCGGGGCAGCCGATGCAAAAGCCGGGGGGGCGCGGCGGCACGCTCTGCACCAAATGCTTTGCAGCTGCGCCTCGCACCGCTGACAAAGACTGCAGCCATTGCTGGCCGCTGGCGGCATATTGCGCTCCCAAGTACTTTTGCGCAAGACGCACCAAGCCTGTCAAAAGGGCTTCGCTGCTGTACTCGCCGCTGTGATCCATCAGATCTTTGCCGTGCAGAGCTGTCCGCACGCCAGCGCGGTGCAGGTGAGCCGCGATTTCGTGCTCGATGTATTCTGGCTGGCCTTCTTCGAGCACCATGACGGCCCGCTTGTCTTGGCAAAACGCGCTGATCTGCTCGGGCACCAGCGGATACACCGCATTGAGAACGAGGGTGGGCAAATGCGGTGTGCCGTCGGCGTCTGCCAGACCCATGGTTTGCAAAGCCCGGATCAGGTTGCTGGTCAAGCCGCCTTGCACAATCAGCCCCACATCGGCATGTTGTCCTGATAAGAGTTCGTTGATGCCGTGCTCAACGATAAAGCGCCGCGCTGCGGGAATGCGCTCTTGCACCTTGCGCTTTTCCTGCGCGAAGGTCACGGGCGGATGCGAAAGGCGCTCGTAGCTAAAGCCGGCAGGCTCCTGCAGGCGAGCATTGACCGAGATGCGAGGTTTGCGATTGTTGCGGGTGACAAAACTTCCGCGCAAATGGCAGGCACGAATACGCAAGCCCATCATCACCGGCATATTGCTGGCTTCGCTCAATTCAAAGGCCAATTGCGTCAGATGCACGATGCTGGGCAGATCCGGGCGCGGGTCAAGCAGGGCCATCGTGCTTTTCATGGCGAAGCTGTGGGTTCGCTCTTGAATCACGCTGGCACCTTCGCCGTAGTCTTCGCCTACCACAATCAGCACGCCACCCATCACGCCCGGTGACGAAAGATTAGACAGCGCGTCGGCTGCCACATTCGTGCCCACAATGCTTTTCCAGGTGACGGCGCCACGGATTGGGTACATCATGCTGGCACCCAACATAGCGGCTGCAGCGGCTTCATTGGTACAGGGCTCGACATGCACGCCGAGCTGGCCGACCATCTCGCGCGCCGCGACCATCACATCGAGCAAGTTGCTCACCGGCGAGCCTTGATAGCCGCCGACGTAACTCACGCCGCTTTGCAGCAAGGCTTTGGTCACAGCTAAGATACCTTCGCCATGAAAAACTTGGCCATCGGCTAAGCCCAGCAG
>JANMDE010000309.1:0-2378 GCA_031376105.1 Variovorax sp.
CTTCAAACTGCTTGCTGTAGCGCATGCTGTCTTCATCCAGAAAATCTGGCAAAACATCTTTTGACAAAGGCTTGCCATTGATCACCAGTTTTTTATTCAGATAGCTCACCTCATCACCGGGCAGGCCCACCACGCGTTTGATGTAATCCACATTGGGGTTAGGTGGGTAGCGAAACACCATCACATCGCCGCGCTCAGGCTTGTTCACATCGACGATCTTTTTGTTGATCACCGGTAGGCGCACGCCATAGGTGTATTTATTCACCAAAATCAAGTCGCCCACGTGTAGGGTAGGAGTCATGGAACCTGTGGGAATTTTGAAGGGCTCAAATAAAAATGAGCGCAGCAAAAAAACAATACAAATCACCGGGAAGAGTCCGGCCGTCCAATCCAACCACCACGGCTGCTGCAACACAGCGCCTTTAGAGGCGATCATTTCTTGATGATGGGTCTCGGTCTTGCTGATGCCCATCTTGGCAAGCTCAGCCTGACGCGCAATCGCCTGTTCTTCGATTAAAGCCGCTGCCCGCAGACGCGCTGGCAAAAATAGAAAGCGCTCAAATAGCCAATACACCCCAGTCACTGAGGTAGCAATAAACAGCAAGAGCGAGAAATTGCCGTCAATCCGATTGAAATACCAAGCCGCAACGTAGGCCACAAACAATCCGAGCACCACGGAGGTGATGCCGGGCATGAATTTCGTCAAAGAATTCGACATATTGGAGCTCAATCTTCCACCTGCAAAATAGCCAAGAACGCCTCCTGCGGCACTTCCACCGTGCCGATTTGCTTCATGCGCTTTTTACCCGCCTTCTGCTTTTCGAGGAGCTTTTTCTTGCGCGTGATGTCGCCGCCGTAGCATTTTGCGAGCACGTTTTTGCGCAAGGCCTTGATTGTCTCACGCGCAATGATGTTGCCGCCAATGGCCGCTTGGATGATCACGTCATACATTTGGCGGCTGATAATCTCGCGCATTTTCGCTGCCACGGCTCGCCCTCGGTAGGTCGCTTGGCTGCGGTGGACGATGATGGAAAGCGCATCCACCTTCTCGCTGTTAAGCAGCATATCGACCTTCACCACGTCACTGGCGCGGTATTCCTTGAACTCGTAGTCCATCGAGGCATAGCCCCGGCTCACGGATTTGAGCTTGTCAAAAAAGTCCAGCACAATTTCGCCCAGCGGCATGTCATAGGTCAGCACCACTTGGCGACCTTTGTAGGCCATATTGAGCTGCATGCCGCGCTTTTGGTTGGCGAGCGTCATCACTGAGCCCACATATTCTTGCGGCACATAGATATGCACCTCCACAATCGGCTCGCGGATTTCTTCGATGCGAGAAACCTCAGGCATCTTTGATGGGTTTTCCACCAGCAGCGTCTCAGGATCTTTGCCGCCCGTAAGCACTTCGTACACCACGCTTGGCGCGGTGGTGATCAAATCTTGGTCAAACTCGCGCTCCAAACGCTCTTGCACGATTTCCATATGCAGCAGGCCCAGAAAGCCGCAACGGAAGCCAAAACCAAGCGCTTGAGAGACTTCTGGCTCAAATCGCAAAGCTGAATCGTTCAACTGAAGCTTCGTCAAAGCATCACGAAGCTGCTCATACTCACTGGATTCGCTCGGATACAACCCAGCAAACACCTGCGGCTGAATTTCCTTGAAGCCGGGCAGCGCCTGAGTGGCCGGCGCAATGTTCATCATGCCCAAAGCGCCTCGGGTGATTACCCGGGTGATCGTGTCCCCCACGCGAGCAGCTTTGAGCTCCTTAATACCCGCAATGATGTAGCCCACCTCACCTGCTTCCAACGCGGGGCGCGGCTCGTTACTTGGTGTGAACACGCCAATGCTGTCAGCGTTGTATTGCGAACCGTTAGCCATCATGAGGATTTTGTCGCCCTTGAGCAAACGGCCGTCCACCACGCGCACCAGCATCACCACGCCCACATAGCTGTCAAACCAGCTGTCCACAATCATGGCGCGCAGCGGGCCATCCGGGTTGCCGCGCGGCGGCGGCACTTTGGCCACCACGAGTTCGAGCACTTCATCAATACCCATGCCGGTTTTGGCAGAGATCGCAATCGCATCAGACGCATCCAAGCCGATCACTTCTTCGATTTCCTTTTTTGCGCCCTCAGGATCAGCCTGCGGCAAATCCATTTTGTTTAGCACGCAAGAAACTTCCACGCCGAGATCAAGCGCCGTGTAGCAGTTGGCCACAGTCTGCGCTTCCACGCCTTGCGATGCGTCCACCACCAGCAGCGCGCCTTCGCATGCAGAGAGCGAGCGGCTCACTTCATATGAGAAGTCCACATGGCCCGGCGTGTCGATCAAATTGAGGTTGTAAATCAGGCCGTCGCGTGCCTTGTATTGCAGCGCAG
>JANMDE010000331.1:0-2352 GCA_031376105.1 Variovorax sp.
TCATGACCTGCGAGCAGAATGTCCACTGGTTGCAATGCTGCCATGCGCTCGTCTTCGCTCATGGCTTCGAGCTGAGCGAGCGTGAACGCCTTCTCAACTTTGAGACCGCCGGTTTCAATTCTGCGCAAGCTGGAGAGATGCGCACCGCATTGCAGCGCTTCACCAATATCTTCACCGAGCGTGCGAATATATGTACCCTTGCTGACCTTAGCTATTATTTTAATAGCATCCTGCTTATATTCTATAAGGGGGAGAGGCTCAATTTTCGTTAATTCTAGGGCGTACACCTCAATATCGCGCGTCTCGCGCTCCACCTCAATGCCAGCCCGCGCATACTCATACAAGGCCTTGCCATCCTTCTTCAAAGCGCTATGCATTGGCGGCAATTGGCGCAGCTTACCCGTGAACTGCTGCTGCACTCTCGCAAGGTCAACGTCCGTGACATTGACTTCGCGTGTAGAGATCACTTCGCCTTCTGTATCGCCTGTGGAGGTTTTGATACCGAGCACGGCCGTCGCTTCATAGGTTTTCACTGCTTCGAGCTGCAAGGCAGAAAATTTGGTCGCTGCGCCAAAGCACAGCGGCAACACACCTGTAGCTAGCGGATCAAGCGTTCCCGTATGGCCCGCTTTCTCTGCGCGAAGCAGCCATTTGGCTTTTTGTAATGCGTCGTTAGACGACAAACCCAGCGGCTTGTCTAGTAGAAGCACCCCATGGACGGGACGCCTCACGACCCGTACTCGTGGTGCATGCATGATCTAAACCTCGCTGTCTTGAGCACGCGAGGCGACCGCCTTAGCGATCAGCGCATTCATGTCAGAGGCACGCTCAGTAGTGCGGTCAAAAAGAAAATGCAGCGTCGGCACGGTGTGAATGTGCAGGCGCTTGAACAAGCCATTGCGCAGGAAGCCTGCCGCTTGACTCAAGGCCGCTTGCGTCTCTTCTGGCTCGCCAGTCAGCAAACTATAGTGCACCGTGGCATGGGCGTAATCGGGCGTGACGGTCACAGCATTGATCGTGACCATGCCCACACGCGGATCTTTCAACTCGCGCGCGATAAGCTCCGCCAGATCCCGCTGGATCTGGTCGCCCACGCGGA
The DNA here is from genome assembly GCA_031376105.1 of Variovorax sp. Taxonomy (GTDB): domain Bacteria; phylum Pseudomonadota; class Gammaproteobacteria; order Burkholderiales; family Burkholderiaceae_C; genus JANMDU01. Next base: position 1,100 of record JANMDE010000331.1, read on the forward strand.
TGCCGCGATTGGGAGCAGAGCTTTTCTTTTTTGGCATAATTTTTTTAGAACGCGAAAATCGCAAAATTAGCGCGAAAGTCGCAAAAAAATCAAATTCATTTTTGTCTTTTTTGCGAATTTTGCGTAGTCTTAGCGTCTTTCGCGTTCAAAAATTTAAAGCGTTCTTGCAATTTCTTTGATCTCGAAGAATTCCAACACATCGCCTTCGACGATGTCGTTGTAGCCCTTCAGGTTCAAGCCGCACTCGAAGCCTTCTTTGACTTCTTTGGCATCGTCTTTGAAGCGCTTGAGCGATTCGAGCTCGCCCGTGAAGACGACCAAGTTGTTGCGCAAGAGGCGCAGACGTGCGCTGCGCTTGACGATACCTGCGGTGACCATACAGCCCGCAATCGCACCGATTTTGGACACACGAAACACCTGACGAATCTCTGCCGTGCCGATGATTTCTTCTTTCTTGTCGGGCGTGAGCATGCCGCTCATGGCTGCCTTCAAATCGTCCACAGCGTCATAGATGATGCTGTAGTAACGGATGTCGATGCCATTCCCTTCGGCGGTTTTACGCGCGCCTTGGTCAGCGCGGGTGTTAAAGCCAATGATCACCGCTTTGGAAGCAATCGCCAAGTTCACGTCGCTCTCGGAAATGCCGCCCACAGCGGCATACACGATCTGCACCTTGATCTCTTCGGTGGACAGCTTGAGCAGCGATGTCGCGAGCGCTTCCTGCGAGCCCTGCACATCAGCCTTGATAATGACCGGCACCATCTTGACTTCGCCAGAAGTCATGTCGGTGAACATATTTTCCAGCTTGGAGGCTTGTTGCTTGGCCAGCTTGGTGCTGCGGTATTTGCCAGCGCGGTAGGTGGCAATTTCTCGCGCACGCTTCTCGTCCAGCATCACCATGAACTCATCGCCAGCGCGCGGCACTTCTGCCAAGCCCTGAATTTCCACCGGAATCGACGGGCCTGCGGATTTCACACTTTGGCCGTTTTCATCCAACATGGCGCGAACGCGGCCATAAGTGGCACCGAGCAAAATCGCGTCGCCCACATTGAGCGTGCCGGTTTGCACCAACACGGTAGCGACAGGGCCACGGCCTTTGTCGAGCCGCGCTTCCACCACCAAGCCTTTAGCCATGGCATTGATCGGCGCTTTCAATTCCAACACCTCAGCTTGCAAGAGCACTTGCTCCAGCAAAGCGTCAATGCCCTGCCCGGTTTTGGCAGACACGGATACAAACGGTGATTCACCACCGA